>NZ_KB891218.1 GCF_000373365.1 Parafrankia discariae | reverse complement strand
CACCCGTTCGCCGCTAGGAGCAAGCTCCTCGCTCGACTTGCATGTGTTAAGCACGCCGCCAGCGTTCGTCCTGAGCCAGGATCAAACTCTCCATCAATGCTTTGAAAGAGATGGCCGGGCCGCCAAGCCCAGCCGATCCTGACAAGACAGATCCTCGTATGAGTCTGTCATTGCCAAAGGAATTTCCCACCACAACCAGAAACACTTAAGCCCTGGCCATGGACGGGGGTTAAAAATATGGCACTGACTATTCGGTACGCTGTTGAGTTCTCAAGGAGCAGGTGCGTACAGGAGATCACGCCGCGAAGCGATTCCTCCAGGCATGTTTGCCCAAGTTCGTCTTGTTTGGGGCGAAGACGCCGTGACCCTTGCCAGGATCTTGCGCTTCACCCTCAGCCTCGCCCTCTCGGTCGAGACCCTGTCCCGCGTGGGGCCACCCTGTTCGGTGTCTCCCGTGTCGCGCTGACAGAGAGAACATTACGGGTGGATGACGGGAGGCGTCAAATCAATCGGGTCCTAGATAGTGTGACGTATGTCACATGGCTCTGGTTGTAGCTTGACGTAACCGTCTGATATGCGAGGCTTGAGGTTCTGCGCTCGAACGGGTGGCCGCCGGATCAGGCCCGCCACCAGCGCGGCGAGGCCACGAAACCGCCTGGGAGCCAGCCACCACGGGGCCGTGGACGCCGCGCCGGGTCGCCCGGGGCAGGCGAGCCGACAGCCGCGGACGGGTGGCCTCTCGGTGCCACGGGGCGTGCACAGCCCGCAAGCACCGTCCGCGCTCTCGCCCCCGTCCGGCGCACCCTCTCGACATCAGGACGGGTGCCCTCAAGCACGGGTGCGGCAACGCGAGCGCCGTCAGGGCGGGTGTCTGTCTCAGTCGAGGCGTGGCCGCGGAGGCCGCACCCGGCTCACCGACGGCTCGTCCAGCACCCAGAGCCGGTACGCAAGGTCGAGCCCCACCCGGATGCCGATCCGCGGCCCACGGCCCACCTGGGCCTCGGCGACGGGTACTCCGGTATGGACCGTCACCGGGCCGGAGCCGGCGAGGTCGGTGCCGGTGAAGCCGCCGTCCACCCCCAGCACCCGGGCGAAGCGGCCGGGCCCGCTCGCGACGCGCCAGGCGGCCCGGGTCTGCTCGGCGGGAACGGAGCGGACGACCGCACCAGCCCGGACCAGGACCGCCGCGGCCGTGCCCTCCGGGCCGCACACGACGTTGAAGCACCAGTGCATGCCGTAGACGAAGTAGACGTAGGCGTGCCCGGGTGGTCCGAACATGACCCGCGAGCGCGGGGTCGGACCGCGGAAGGCATGGGAGGCGGGGTCGTCCGTGCCGCCGTACGCCTCCACCTCGGTGACCCGCAACGCGACCGGCCCGTGCCGGACCGTCGTCCCGAGGAGATCTCGGGCGACGACCAGCACGGGCCGGTCGTAGAAGTCGCGACTCGGGACGCCGGTCAGCTCCCGGCCCACGCCCGGTCCCGGTCGAGCACCGGCCCGAGCGCCGCGATCTGCTCCCGGACCCGCACGGGAGCCGTCCCGCCCGGTGCCGAACGCGCCTCGAGCGCGCCGCGCACCGAGAGCACCGATCGGACGTCGGCGGTGAGCAGCGGGTTGATGATCGCGAGATCGCCCTCGGACACCTCGTCCATGTCGGCGTCGTGGGCCACGCACCAGGCCACGAGCTGCCCCACGGCCTCGTGCGCCTCGCGGAAGGCCACCCCGTTGCGGACGAGGTACTCGGCGACGTCCGTCGCCAGCGCGAACCCGTCCGGCGCGGCCGCGGCGAGCCGTTCCCGGCGCACCCGCATCGTCGCGACCATGCCGGTCACCGCCGGCAGTACGACGAGGAGGGTGTCGACGGCGTCGAACACCGGTTCCTTGTCCTCCTGCAGGTCGCGGTCGTAGGCGAGCGGCAGGCCCTTGAGGGTGGTCAGCAGCCCGGTGAGCGCGCCGATGAGCCGACCCGACTTGCCGCGGGCCAGCTCCGCCACGTCCGGGTTCTTCTTCTGCGGCATGATCGAACTGCCGGTGGCGAAGGCGTCGTCAAGCTCGACCCAGCCGAACTCCCGGGTCGTCCACAGGACGATCTCCTCACCGAGCCGGGACAGGTGCACCCCGATCAGCGCGGCGACGAAGAGGAACTCGGCCGCGAAGTCCCGGTCGGACACCGCGTCGAGCGAGTTGGCGAAGGCCCGGTCGAAGCCGAGCTCGGCGGCCACACCCGCCGGGTCCAGCGGCAGTGAGGAACCGGCGAGCGCGCCGGCGCCCAGCGCGCTCACCGAGGCACGCCGGTCCCAGTCCCGCAGCCGGTCGGTGTCCCGGGCGAACGCGTGGACGTGCGCCAGCAGCTGGTGCCCGAACGAGATCGGTTGGGCGTGCTGCAGGTGGGTCATCCCCGGGGCCGGGGTCTCGACGTGCTGCTCGGCGAGCCCGACGAGGGCGGTGGACAGCTCGGTGACCCGGGCGGCGACCTGACGCGCGTGATCCCGCAGGTACAGCCGCAGGTCGGTCGCGACCTGGTCGTTGCGGCTCCGGCCGGCCCGCAGCTTGCCGCCGAGCGCGCCGAGCCGCTCGAGCAGCCCGCGCTCGAGCGCGGTGTGGACGTCCTCGTCCTCGATGGTCGGGCGGAAGCGGCCGTGGGCGACCGCGTCCGACAGGTCGTCGAGCGCGCCGAGCATCGCCGTCAGCTCGGCCTCGTCCAGCAGGCCGGCGCGGTGCAGCACGCGGGCGTGCGAGCGGGAGGCGAGCAGGTCGTACGGCGCCAGTCGCCAGTCGAACTGCACGCTGACCGACAGCCGCGCCAGCGCCTCGGCCGGCCCGCCCGCGAACCGCCCGCCCCACAGCCGCAGCGGCGGCGTCGCTGCGGCGGCCTGCGCCGCGCCGCCCGCGCCGGGATGCCCTCCGGCATCCGTTCCGTCAGTTCCGTCAGTTCCGTCGGCGGCGGTGTCCGCACGTCCGTCGGCGGCGGTGTCCGCACGCGCCGCGTCCGCGCGCGCGGCGTCGCCCTGTGCCCGTTCGGGATCCATCCGTTCCTGCTCCTCGTCGGCCGCTGGGTGACTCCCAGTCGCCACCGACCGGATCGACGTCACGGGTTGAGCCGCTGTTCGCGGGCCGCCCAGACCTTGGTGGGCAGGCCCCACAGCTCGATGAATCCGCGCGCGTCGGTCTGGTCGAACTGGTCGCCGGCATCGTAGGTGGCCAGCGCGTGGTCGTAGAGACTGCCCGGGCTGCGACGGCCCACGACCTGGGCGACGCCGCCCGCCAGCCGGATCCGGACGTCGCCGGTGACACCGACACTGGCCGAGTCCACGAAGGCGTCAAGAGCGTCGCGCAGCGGCGAGAACCACAGCCCGTCGTAGACGATCTCGCCCCAGCGCTGGTCGATCCCCCGCTTGAACCGGGCGACGTCCCGCTCGAGGGTGAGGTCCTCCAGGTCACGGTGCGCGGTCAGCAGCGTGACCGCCGCCGGGCACTCGTAGATCTCCCGGCTCTTGATGCCGACGAGGCGGTCCTCGATCATGTCGATGCGACCGACGCCCTGGGCGCCCGCTCGGGTGTTGAGCTCGGCGACGAGCTCCACCAGCGACAGGGCCCGGCCGTCCAGCCCGGTCGGCAGGCCGTCGGTGAACGAGATCGTGACCTCGTCGGACGGCCGGGCGACGGTCGGGTCGGCCGTGTAGACGAAGACGTCCTCCGGCGGCTGCGCCCACGGGTCCTCGAGGATCCCGCACTCGGCCGTGCGCCCCCACAGGTTCTGGTCGATCGAGTACGGCGACTTCTTCGAGACGTCGATCGGCAGGCCGCGCTCCTCCGCGAAGGCGATCGCCTTGTCCCGGGTCATGCCCGAGTCGCGCACCGGGGCCAGCACGCGCAGGTTCGGGGCCAGCGCCATCACGCCGACCTCGAAGCGGACCTGGTCGTTGCCCTTGCCGGTGCACCCGTGCGAGATCGCGTCCGCCCCGTGCTGCCTGGCGGCCTCGACCAGGTGCTTCACGATGATCGGCCGGGACAGCGAGGAGATGAGCGGGTAGCGGTCCATGTACAGCGCGTTGGCGCGGATCGCCGGGGCGACGAAGGAGGCGGCGAACTCCTCACGGGCGTCGACGACGATCGACTCGACCGCGCCGCAGGTGAGGGCGCGCTGGCGGATCGCCTCGAGGTCCTCGCCGCCCTGGCCCACGTCGACGGCCAGGGCGATGACCTCGGCGCCGGTCTCGGCACCGATCCAGCCGATGGCCACGGACGTGTCGAGGCCGCCCGAGTAGGCAAGCACGACGCGTTCGGTCACGGAGTCACTCCTTAGTTGATTCTCGGGTCTCGTGGTCGTTCATGACGCCAGTGGGCGGGTGGTGTGGCCCGCCGGTCCTCAGCCGGCGCCCACGCTGGTACCTGCGCTGCTCCCGGAGTGCCCGGTGTGGCCGCCCGCTCCGGGTGGGACGGCCGCCCGCGCGACGCCGTCGGCCAGCGACAGCAGCCGGCCGGCGAAGGCCGGCCCGCCGGGGCCGGTGGGCCCCGCGCGGCAGACCACCAGGACGGTGTCGTCACCGGCGATGGTGCCCATCACCTCCGGCAGGGCCGCCCGGTCGAGCGCGGAGGCGAACAGCTGCGCGGCCCCCGGCGGGGTACGCAGCACGACCAGATCGCCGTTGGCCTCGGCCGAGACGAGGAGCTCCTCGCAGAGCCGGGCCAGCGGGATGCGCACCGTCTCGGCCGGCGCCAGGTTCACGTCGACCGAGTAGACGAGCGCGCCGTTGGCCCCGCGGACCTTCGTCGCGCCGATGTCCTCCAGATCGCGGGACAGGGTGGCCTGGGTGACCTGCACGCCTTCCTCGGCGAGCAGCCGCGCGAGCTCCGCCTGCGACCGTACCGACCGCGCGGCGATCAGCGCGGCGAGGCGGGCCTGCCGGGCGTGTTTCGTCAGCGGCGCGGCCGAGCGGATGGTCATCGGGAACCGACACCCGCCGCGGTCTCGTCCAGCAGGAACGACAGCAGGGCCTTCTGCGCGTGCAGCCGGTTCTCCGCCTGATCGAACACCACGGAGCGCGGACCGTCGAGCACGGCCGCGGAGATCTCCATCTCCCGGTGCGCGGGCAGGCAGTGCATGACGATCGCGTCCGGCCGGGCCGCCTCGACGACCTTCTCGTCGAGGCGGTAGGGCTGGAAGACCAGGGCCCGGTTGTCGGACTCGGTGTCCTGCCCCATCGACGCCCAGACGTCGGTGTAGAGCACGTCCGCGCCGGCCGCGGCCTCGAGCGCGTCGTGCATCACCAGCGCCTCGCCGCCGGTGACCGCGCCGATCTCGTTGGCGTGCCGCACGACCTGCTCGATCGGCTCGTAGCCCGGCGGCGAGGCGACGTGTACCCGCAGTCCGGCGATCGCACCGGCGAGCAGCAGCGAGTGGGCGACGTTGTTGCCGTCCCCCAGGTAGGCCAGGGTCACACCGGCGAGCCGGCCGCGGATCTCGCGGATGGTCTGCAGGTCGGCGAGCGCCTGACAGGGGTGGGTGTGGTCGGAGAGCGCGTTGATGACGGGCACGCTGGCCGCCGCCGCCATCCGGTCGACCCTGTCCTGGGCGAAGGTGCGGATGACGATCGCGTCGACGTAGCGGCTCAGGACGGCGGCGGTGTCCTCGATGGTCTCACCGCGGCCGAGCTGGGAGGAGCCGGAGTCGATCACGATGGGGTGGCCGCCGAGCTCCGCCACCGCCACGTCGAAGGACAGCCTCGTCCGGGTCGACGGCTTCTCGAAGATCAGCGCGACCGAGCGGCCCTCGAGCGGGCGCCGGGCGGGCGTCCGGTCGCGGCGCGTCGCCTTGAGCTGGTCGGCGAGATCCAGTAGGGTGGCCTGCTCGGACGAGGTCAGGTCGGTGTCGAGCAGGAAGTGTCGGGCCGTCATGCGCTGACCTTAGAGCCTTCGTCCGACTTCTTCGGGCCTGTCGCCGCCGTCTGATCCGCGTGGGCGCGGGCCGCCCGCGCCCGGTCGGCGATGCCGGGCAGCGCGGCGACGAACGCGTCGACGTCCGCCGCGGTGAGCACGAGTGGCGGGGCTAGCCGGACGGCGTCCGCCGCGACCGCGTTCACCAGGAAACCGGCCTCGCGGGCGGCGGTCTCCAGCTCGGGCGCGAACGGGGCGTCGAGCTCGATGGCGAGCCACAGGCCGACGCCGCGTACCCCGGTCACCCCGGCGGCGCCCGCGGCGAGGATGCCGTCGCGCAGCACGCCGCCCAGCGTCACGGCGTGCTCGAGCAGGCCCTCGGCGACGATCGTGTCGAGCACGGCGAGGGCGGCCGAGCACACCACCGGCCCGCCGCCGAAGGTGCTGCCGTGGTCGCCGGGACGCAGCAGGTGGCCGGCCGCGCCGATCCCGACGCAGACCCCGATGGGCAGACCACCGCCGAGGCCCTTGGCCAGGGTGATCACGTCGGGGACGACACCCTCGGTCTGGTGGGCGAACCACGCTCCGGTGCGACCGACGCCGCTCTGGACCTCGTCGAACACGAGCAGCGCGCCGTGCGCGTCGCAGGCGGCGCGGGCGGCGGCCAGGTAGCCGGGCGGCGACGGGATCACCCCGGCCTCGCCCAGGGTCGGCTCCAGGAAGACGGCGGCGGTGCGCTCGCTGACCGCGGCGGCCAGCGCGGCGGCGTCGCCGTACGGGACGAAGCGCACGCCCGGCAGCAGCGGCTCGAACGGTGCCCGTTTCCCGGGCTGGCCGGTGATCGACAGGGCGCCCATGGTCCGGCCGTGGAAGGCCCCCTCGGCCGCGATGATCTCCGACCGGCCGGTCCGCCGGCTGATCTTGATCGCGGTCTCGTTCGCCTCGGCGCCCGAGTTGCAGAAGAAGGCGCGGCCGTCCACGCCCAGCAGCTCGATCAGGCGCTCGGCGAGCAGGAGCTGCGGGGTGTTCACGTACAGGTTGGACGTGTGGCCCAGGGTGTCGAGCTGTGCGACGACCGCCGCGCGCACCGCCGGGGGGCAGTGGCCGAGGACGCTGACCGCCACACCGGCGATCAGGTCCACGTACTCGCGGCCGTCGGCGTCCCACACGTGCGCGCCTGACCCGCGGGTCAGGGCGATGGAGGGCCGGCCGTAGGTGGCCATGATGACGGCGTCGCGCCGGTCGAGCAGGTCGGCGTTCACGATCCTCCCCCGATGATGTCCGCCGCGGCCGGATCACCGACGCCGGCACTGGTAGCTGTCGCGATGGCTGGAGCGTCGCCGCCGACGGCGACGGGCGGGTCGGCGCGGATCAGCGTTCCGATGCCCTCGTCGGTGAAGATCTCGAGCAGCAGCGCGTGCGCGACCCGCCCGTCGAGCACGTGGGCCTGGGGGACGCCGCCGGCGACGGCGCGCAGGCAGGCCTCCATCTTCGGGATCATGCCCGAGGACAGGGTGGGCAGCAGCCGCTCGAGCTCGCCGACGGTCAGTTCGCTGATCACCTCGTCGCTCGCCGGCCAGTCGGCGTAGAGGCCCTCCACGTCGGTGAGCACGACGAGCTTGGCCGCGCCCAGTGAGAGCGCCAGCACCGCCGCCGCGGTGTCCGCGTTGACGTTGTAGACGCCGCCGTCGAGGCCGCGGGCCACCGAGGCCACCACCGGCACCTTGCCCGAGTCGAGCAGCGCGTTGACGGTCTCCGGCTGGACGTCGACGACGTCGCCGACCAGACCGACGTCGACCGGGCGGCCGTCCACCATCGCCGGGCGGCGCCGGGCGGTGAACAGGTTGGCGTCCTCCCCCGACAGGCCGACGGCGAACGGGCCGTGGTTGTTGACCATGCCGACGACATCCCGGTTGACCTGGCCGACCAGGACCATCCGGACGACCTCCATGGTCTCCGGGGTGGTGACCCGCAGGCCGCCGACGAACTCCGAGCGCACCCCGAGCCGCTCCAGGTGGGCGGTGATCTGCGGGCCTCCGCCGTGCACGACGACGACCCGGATGCCCGCGTAGCGCAGGAAGACGATGTCCGCGGCGAACGCCTCGCGCAGCTCCGGGCGGGTCATCGCGTTCCCGCCGTACTTGATCACCATGGTGGCGCCGTGGAACCGGGACAGCCAGGGCAGCGCCTCGATGAGCACGGTGGTCTTGGCCAGCGCGGAATGCCCGCGGGCGGTGGCCGCCGGGCCGCGCGGCGGCGCGGGGATGTTCGCCCCGGCCCACCCCACGGGCTTGGCCGGATTCGGCTCCGCGCTCATGTCGAGTACGCCGAGTTCTCGTAGACGTAGCCTTCGGTGAGGTCGTTCGTGCGCACCGTCAGCTCGACGTCTCCGGCGTGCAGGTCGGCGATGATGCTGATCTCCCGCCCGCCGAGGTCGACGAGCTCCCGGGGCTCACCGGGCGCGCCACCGCGGCACACCTGGACGCCGTTCATGGTCACATCGAGGCGGTCGGGCTCGAAGGCCGCGGCGGTCGTGCCGATCGCGGCGAGCACCCGGCCCCAGTTCGGGTCCTTGCCGTAGAGCGCGCACTTGAGCAGGTTGTTGCGGGCCACCGAGCGGCCGACCTCGAGGGCGTCCGCCTCGGAGGCCGCGCCGGTGACCGTGATGGAGATCGTCTTGGTGGATCCCTCTGCGTCGCCGAGCATCTGGCCGGCCAGGTCGTCACAGACGGCGGTGACCAGCCCGGTCAACTCCGCCTCGGGCAGGGACCGCCCGGACGCGCCCGAGGCGAGCAGCAGCACTGTGTCGTTCGTCGACAGGCAGCCGTCGGAGTCGACGCGCTCGAACGTCGTCCGGCACGCCTCCCGGACGACCCGGTCCAGCGTGGCGCTGTCGGCGACGGCGTCGGTGGTGACGACGACGAGCATCGTCGCCAGCGACGGCGCGAGCATCGCCGCGCCCTTGCCCATCCCGCCGACCGTGACGACACCGCCGCCGGCAGCGTCGGGGGTGCTGGTGCGCACCGCCTGCTTGGCGACGGTGTCCGTGGTGCGGATCGCCTCGGCCGCGGCGTCGCCGCCGGCCGGCGAGAGTGCCCCGACCGCCTGGGTGACGCCGGGGAGCAGCAGATCCATCGGGAGCCGCACGCCGATCAGCCCGGTGGAGCAGACCGCGACCTCACCGGCGCCGATACCGAGCGCCGCGCCGACGTGCTCGGCGGTCGCGTGGGTGTCGGCGAACCCCGCCGGGCCGGTGCAGGCGTTGGCCCCACCGGAGTTGAGCACGACCGCGCGCAGCCGGCCGGTGGTCAGCACCTGACGGGTCCACAGCACGGGCGCGGCCTGCACGCGGTTGCGGGTGAACACACCCGCGGCGGCGTCGGCGGGACCGTCGTTCACGACGAGCGCGACATCCGGACGCCCGGACGGTTTCAGCCCGGCGGCGGCCCCGGCGGCCCGGAACCCCCGGGCGGCGGTGACGCTCACTGTTGCTCCCCTTCCCTCGCGGCCATTTCACTCACTGCCACGGGGGCGGTCACGGCGCGAGGCCCTGAACGCTCAGGCCGGTGGTCTCCGGCTGGCCGAGCATGAGGTTGGCGCACTGGACCGCCTGCCCGGCGGCTCCCTTGGTGAGGTTGTCGATCGCGGCGACGACGACCACCCGGCCCGCCTCGTCGTCCACCGTCGCCTGCAGGTGGACGCAGTTGCTGCCGAGCGTCGACGACGTGCGCGGCCACCGCCCGGGCGGCAGCACGCGCACGAACGGCTCGTCGTCGTAGAAGGCGCGCAGGATGCCGGTGATCGTGTCGGCGTCGGCGCCAAGGCCCGTGCCCAGGTCGTCACCGGCGACGAGGTCGGCGGCGGGCCGGGCGGTGCAGGTCGCCAGGATGCCGCGGGGCATCGGCGCGAGCACGGGGGTGAACGACAGCGACACCGGCGAGCGGGCGTACCGGGTGAGCGTCTGGACGATCTCGGGACGGTGCTGGTGGGTGCCGACCTTGTAGGCGGTCAGGTCGCCCATGACCTCGCTGCCGATGAGGTTGACCTTCGCCGCCCGGCCGGCGCCGCTGGTCCCGCTCGCCGCGACCACGACGAGGTCGGACGGGTCGACGGCACCCGCCGCGACCAGCGGGACCAGCGCGAGGCTCACCGCGGTCGGGTAGCACCCGGGCGCGGCGACCCGGTTGCTGACCCGGATCTCGTCCCGCGCCCCGGGCAGCTCGGGCATGCCGTACGTCCAGGTGCCGGCGTGCTCGCCGCCGTACGCCCGGCGCCAGGCCCGCGGGTCGAGGAGGCGGTGGTCCGCGCCGAGGTCGACGACGCGGACGCCGGCCGGGAGGGTGGCGGCGACCGCGGCCGACTGCCCGTGCGGAAGCGCCAGGAACACGATGTCGGCGCTGGTCTCCGCCAGCGCGGCGGCGTCGACGAAGACCCGGCCGGCCAGGTCGGGCAGGTGCGGGTGGATGTCGGTCACGTCCGCCCCGGCGGAGGTGTTCGCCGCCAGGTCACCGATCTCGATGCCGGGATGGCCGAGCAGCAGCCTCAGCAGCTCGCCGCCGCCGTACCCGCTCGCGCCCGCCACCGCCGCAGTCACTCCCATGACTGCAACTTTATACACACGACCCTATGAAGATACAAGGGTTTACCGAGCGCGCCGCCATCCGCACGCAGCGCCCTCACCGTGTCTCCGCCATCGAGAACCTCCCTGGAACAGCGGCCTACCTGCCCGTTGAGCGACGGTTGACGCCCCGGGGGACCACTGTGGGCACACTGGTCCCAGCGCCATTCCGGACAACGGCGTTCCGGAGGCGGGTCGGGGTGGGCGGCCATGGCCGTCCACCCCGATCGTCACATCGCCTGGCTGATCCCGGCGGCGAACGGCCCGACCGGATCACGATGAGGCACCGGCGGATCTCCCATGGCGGCCCTGCGCCCCACCGAGCGCACCGGTGTTGAGGTTTCGACAACAAACCGTCAGTCACCTGACAGTCGGCTCCCGGGCCGGGATGCCACCATCCCGGCGTCGAGCCGACCCAGGATGGGAGTGACGATGGCGATCTCACTCGGTTACCTGTTCACAGTGCTTGCCGCCATCGCCGCCCTGGTGGCGCTGCGCGCGGCGGCGGTGCGCGGCCACGGCGCCGGGCAGCCCGATCCGCAGTCGGTTCCAGCCGAGGACCTGGCGCTGATCGGCGCCGGGCCGAAGCGCGCCGCGCTGACCGCCCTCGTGGGCCTCTACGAGGCCGGTGCGATCCACATCCCGCTGACCTGGCGGCTCGGCGTGTCAGGTCCGCTCCCGGCGGGCAGCACGCCGCTCGCCGCGAGCGCGCACCGGCTGATCGCGGCCGCCGGCCAGCCGCGCGTCCGCGTGATCCTCCAGCGGCTCGCCGACGGTCCCGAGCTGCGGGCCGCGCGGGCACGGCTGGCCGCCGCCGGCCACGTCCCGCCCGCCGGCCTGGTCGGCGTGCTGTCCGTACTGCGTCTGCTGCTGCCGGTGTCGATCGCCGTCGCGGCCCTCACGCTGCTCGGCTACGGCGCGGGCGTGCCGGGTCTCGTCGTGCCGGTGGCGCTCGCCGGCGTGCTGGCCGTGATCGTCCTGGCCGGGCCGGCGCCGGCGACGCGGGACGGCCGCCGGCTCGTCGAGGCCGCCCGGATCCGCCGGGCCGGCTACGCGGACGGGGGCGTCCCCGGCCAGCGCGCGGTCGCCGTCGCGCTGTTCGGGCCGGCGGCCCTGTGGCGGGCCGACGCCACCGTCGCGAACCGGCTGGGGGTCGGCCCCCGGCCCCAGGACGTCCGCGGCGGCGGCCGCGGCGGCCCGGCCCGCGAGTACACCCGCTCGACCGACGCGGGCGACAGCGCGTTCGGTGGAATCGCCGGCTGGCTGGCCTTCGGCGGGGACGACTCGCACCATGGCGGCAGCGACGGCTGGGGCGGTGGCCACAGCTGGGGCGGTTGGGGCGGTGGCCACGGCGGCGGAGGCGGCGGAGGCGGGCACGGCGGCGGGCACGGCGGCGGGTGCGGAGGCGGCGGTGGCGGTTGTGGCGGAGGCGGTGGCGGTTGTGGCGGAGGCGGTGGCGGTTGTGGCGGAGGCTGACCGGGTCGCGGCCGCCGGGGCGCTGGCGGGGCTCGGTGCCGGGTGGCGGCCCGAGCTCGGCGCCGTGCTCGCCGAACGGTCCGATCTGGGCTTCGTCGAGGTGATCGCGGAGCTCGTGCACCCGGAGGCACCGCTGCCACCCGCCCTCACCGGGCTCGGTGTACCGGTCGTCCCGCACGGCACGAGGCTCTCCCTCGGCGGTGCCGAGCCGCTCGACCCGTCCCGGGTGGCGCGGCTGGCCGCGCTCGCCGAACGGCTCGGCTCGCCGCTGGTCAGCGAGCATGTCGCCTTCGTCCGGGCGGGCGGGGTGGAGGCCGGGCACCTGCTCGGCGTCCCGCGCACCCGGGCGGCACTGCGCGTGCTGGCCCGCAACATCGCCGACCTGCGGGCCGAGCTGCCCGTCCCGCTCGCGCTGGAGAACGCGGCGAGCGTGCTCGCCTGGCCGGACGACGAGCTGGACCCGGCCGCCTTCCTGACCGAGCTCGCCGAGCGCACCGGCGCGCTGCTGCTCGTGGACGTCGCCAACCTGCACGGGGACGCCGTCAACCACGGCGTCGACCCGCTGCGGTTCCTCGACGCGCTGCCCTGGGAGCAGGTGGCGTACGCCCATGTCGCCGGTGGCCGGGTGGCGGACGGGATCTACTTCGACACCCACCTGCACCCGGTGTCACCCGAGGTCCTGGGCCTGGTGGCCGAGGCGGCGGCACGCTGGTCGGGGACGCCCGCCGTCCTGCTCGAGCGGGACGGGAACTACCCCCGGGCGGCCGAGCTCCACGCGGAGCTCGACGCGATCCACGCCGCCGCTCTGGGGCCCGGCCCGGGACGGCCCGGGCCCCACCGACGTCCAGCCGCCCCGCGCCGGCGGACGGCGGAAACCGCCGACGCCGACGACGCCGGCGCCGACGCGGCCGACGACGCGGTGGACACCGCGGGCACCGCGGCGCTCGCGGGACGGCAGGCGGCGATGGTGGCCGACCTGGTGAGCGGGGCCGGACCGGCCGACGGCTTCGACCCGGAACGGTTCGAGGCGGTCCGGATGACGCTGATCGACAAGCGGCGCGCGGCGGTCGCCCGGGCCTGGCCCGGTCTCGCTGCCACGAGCGGCTTCCCGGACCGGTTCGCCCGGTTCGCCCGGAGCCGTCCATCGGCCGGCACCCGGGCGGACGCGCTGGGTTTCGCCGCCGCCGTCCACGACCAGCTCGCGCCGCCGGCCCGCCGGGAGGTGCTCACCGCCCGGCTGGCGCCACGGCGGCTCGCCGTGATCGTCGACCGGGTCCCCGGCGGGCCGACCATGATCGGCCTGCGGCTCCCTCTGCTCGCCCCGCTGGTCCGCTCGCCCGGGTCGGCGGCGGTGGACGCCTGAGCGAGCGCCCGGTGGGGCGGGCTCGTCAGCCGCGCGGACGGCGCCCGTTCAGCCGCGCAGGACGGCGCCCGTCCGGCTGGTGGCCTCGGCCACCGCGGCGTCGCGGGCGTCGTTCGCCTCGGCGGCGGTCAGCGTCCGGTCCGGGGCCCGCAGCCGCAGGCCGAACGCCAGCGAGCGGCGTTCGGGACCGACCTGGTCCCCCTCGTAGACGTCGAACAGCGACAGCGCCTCCAGCAGGTCCCCGGCCCCCGCCCGCAACGCCTCGGTCACCGTGGCGACGGGGACGTCCACCGCGGTGACCAGCGCGACGTCGCGGTCGGCCGGCGGGAAGGTGGAGATCGCGGGAGCCACGACCGGCGGCCGCTCGAGCGCGGCGCCGATCAGCGCGTCCAGGTCCAGCTCCATCGCGCAGGTACGGGCCGGCAGCCCGACGGACCCGAGGACCCGCGGGTGCAGCTCGCCGGCGTACCCGACGACCCGGCCGTCGACGGACAGTTCGGCGCAGCGGCCGGGGTGCCAGGGCATGACCTCCCCGGCGGCGACGGTCAGCTCGACGCCGACCGCGGCGGCGGTGGCCTGCGCGGCGGCCAGGGCGTCGCCCCAGTCGGCCGCCCGCCCCGGACCCCACCAGCCGGCGGGTTCACGCAGGCCGGTGAGCACCACCGCGACGTGGCGCGGCTGGCGGGGCAGGGCCGCGTTCAGCGCGTTGATCTCGTCCTCGCCGGGACGGCGGTCGACCGGCGGCGTGACCACCGCGACCGGCACGGCCGGCGCGTCGTCCGGCTCCCGGAAGACCAGGCCGATCTCGAACAGCGCGAGATCGGTCTGGCCGCGGCCGATGTTGCGCACGGCCGCGGCGATCAGCCCGGACAGCAGCGTGGTGCGCAGGTAGGAGGCGTCCTGGGCGATCGGGTTCGCCACCCGCACCGCCGCCCGACGCTCGTCGCCGGCGGGCAGGCCGAGCGCGTCGGCGGCGTCCTCGGCGACGAACGGGAGGGTGAGCACCTCGACATGTCCGTCGGCGGCGAGCGCCCGCCCGACGGCCCGCCGCAGCTGCTGGGCGGCGGTGAGACCACGCCCGGCGGGCAGCAGCGGCAGCGTCACCGGGATGGTGTCGTACCCCTCGAGCCGGACGACCTCCTCGACCAGGTCCGCGGGACGGAGCAGGTCGGGCCGCCAGGACGGCGGCGTCACCAGCAGCTCGGCGGGCTCGGCCGGCGCACCTGGTGCCCCGGCGGGCTCCGGGTCGCGCGGCAGGCAGCCGACGTCGGTGAGACGGCGGCGGATCGCGTCTGCCGGGTAGTGACGGCCGGCCAGCCGCTCGGGCTCGCCGAGCGGGAACACGATCGGCTCCGCGGCCATCCGGTGGTCGACGTCGGTGACGCCGGGCTCGGCGGTGGCCGCGGCCAGCTCGCGCAGCAGGTCGACGGCCCGCTGCGCGGCGACCGGCGCGAGCGCCGGGTCGACCCCGCGCTCGAACCGGCGCGACGCTTCGGAGCCGAGGCGGTGCCGGCGGGCGGTCCGGGCGACCGTGACCGCGTCGAAGTGCGCGGACTCCAGGACGATGTCGGTGGTCGCCGCGGAGATCTCCGTCGCGGCGCCGCCCATCACCCCGGCGAGCGCGACCGGCCCGGAGTCGTCGGCGATGACGAGGTCCTCCGGGTCGAGCGCGCGGTCGACGCCGTCCAGTGTCAGCAGCCGCTCCCCCGCCCGGGCCCGGCGGACGACGATCGGGCCGGTCAGCTTCGCCCGGTCGAACGCGTGCAGCGGCTGCCCGAGGCCAAGCATGATGATGTTGGTGACGTCGACCGGCGCGGAGATCGGCCGCATGCCGGCCAGCGACAGCCGCCGCGACCAACCCAGCGGGGTGCGCGCGGCGGAGTCGACACCGCTGACCGTCCGGGCGACGTAGCGGTCGCAGGCGACCGGGTCCTCGACCCGCACCGGGTACCCGGCCGCGTCCCCGCCGCCGGCACCGGAGGCGCCCCACACACCGGGATCGTCGAACGGCAGGCCGAAGGCCGTCGCCGCCTCGCGGGCGATGCCGCGCACCGACAGGCCGTAGCCCCGGTCCGGGGTGACGGCGATGTCGAGTACCTCGTCGCCGAGGCCGAGCAGCTCGGCGACGTCCATCCCGATCCGGGAGTCCGCGGGCAGGACGAGGATCCCGCTGTGGTCCTCCCCGAGACCCAGCTCCCGGGCCGAGCAGATCATCCCGTCGCTGACACGCCCGTACGTCTTACGGGAGCTGATCTCGAACCCTCCGGGCAGCACCGCGCCGGGCAGCGCGACCGGCACCCGGTCGCCGACCTCGAAGTTGAACGCGCCGCAGACGATCCCGCGCACACCGGGCTCGGTCTCCCCCGGCCCGGACTCCCCCGGCCCGGACGCGGCGGGCTCACCCGGCGCCCCGAGGTCGGCGACCCGCACCCGACAGAAACGGACGTCCTTCTTCTTCGCCGCGACGACCTCGATCGAGAGCACCTCGCCGACGACCACGCCGGCCAGGTCGCCGCCGACGGTCTCCAGGCCCTCGACCTCGAAACCGGCGCGGATCAGCGCGTCGGCCACGGCCTTCGCCGGCGGCAGGCCGCCGACGAGCTCACGCAGCCACGACATGACGATTCTCACCGGGTCAGCCCTCGCTTCCGAACGGCAGGCCGAAACGGACGTCCCCGTCGACGAAGTCGCGGATCTCGCGGACGTCGTGCCGGGTCATCGCGGCCCGTTCCAGGCCCATCCCGAAGGCGAAGCCGCTGTATCGCGCGGGGTCGACCCCGCAGGCCCGCAGCACGTTCGGGTCGACCATCCCGCAGCCACCGGCCTCGATCCAGCCCTCGTCGGAGCAGACCCGGCACGGCTGGCGGGCGGCGTCGCCGCGGCAGGCGAAGCACTGGACGTCCAGCTCGGCGGACGGCTCGGTGAACGGGAAGAACGACGGCCGCAGCCGGGTGGACAGCCCGGAGCCGAACAGCGCCTGGGCGAACACCTCCAGGGTGCCGCGCAGGTCGGCCATGGTGATGCCCTCGTCGACGGCGAGGCACTCGAGCTGGCCGAACACCGGCGAATGCGTCGCGTCGATCGTGTCGTTGCGGTAGGTGCGCCCGGGGCAGACCACGTAGACCGGCAGCGGGCGGGACAGCAGCGAGCGGATCTGCACCGGCGAGGTGTGCGTGCGCAGCAGCCGGCCGGACGCGGTCGGCTCGACGTAGAGCGTGTCGTGCTCGCTGCGCGCGGGATGGTCGGGCGCCATGTTGAGCGCCTCGAAGTTGAACCAGTCGTGCTCCACCTCGGGGCCCTCGGCGACCTCGTAGCCCATGGCCACGAAGACGTCGGTGAGCCGGTCGGAGAGCAGACTCAGCGGGTGCCGGGCGCCACGGCGGCGGCGGTCGACCGGCAGGGTCACGTCGACCCGCTCGGCGACCAGGATCTCGGCGTCACGCCGGGCGGTGAGCTCGGCCAGCCGGGCCTCGTAGGCGGCCCGGACCTTCGCGGTCGCGGCGTTGTGCGCGCGGCCGGCCTCCGCCCGGTGCTCTCGGGGCAGAGCACCGAGCTCGCGGCGGGCGAGCATCAGCGGCGCCTGCTGTCCGTCCACGTGGGCGGTACGCACGGTGGACAGCGCGGTCAGGTCGTCGGCCCCGGCGATCGCGGCGAGGGCCGCGGCCGCGGCACCGTCGAGCCGTCCGGGATCCAGGGCACCGAGATCCACAGGCTGATCCACGGGATCAGCGGTCTCGTTGGGGGCGGGCACGATGATCATCCTCATCGACGGTGGGCGGGCTGGCACAGCCCGCCCGAATGGATGGGTCGGTTCTCCGGGGCGCCCGCCGGTGGTTCGTCGTACGCGGCCTCAGCCGAACACGGGCCCGCCGGCGGGCACGAAAAATCGGAACTCCGCCCCGCCGCCCGGCGCCTTGCCGACCGAGATCGTCCCACCGTGCGCGTCGATCAGCGCCTTGGCGATGTACAGCCCGAGACCGGTGCCGTTCCCGCGGCTCGCGCCGCGCCAGAACTTGGCGAACACCCGGGTGGCGTTGGCCTCCGGGACTCCATCGCCCTCGTCGCCGACCGTCACCTCGGCGCCTGTCCCCGTACCGCTGAGCACGACGGTCACAGTACCCGCGCCGTGGCGCAACGCGTTGTCGACGAGGTTGTGGAGCACCTGCTCGATCTTGTCGGGGTCGACCCACATCTCGGGCAGGTCGCCCTCCATCCGGACGGCGAACCGCTCCGCCGGCGCGGAGCCGGCCGCGATCTTGCCCTCGACCACCCGGCGGACGGCGGTGCGCATGTCCACGATCTGCTTGCGGATCTGCACCCGGCCGGCGTCGATGCGGGAGACGTCGAGCAGCTCGGTCAGCAGCCTGGTGACCCGGTCGGCGTCGGTGTTGACCGTGTTGAGCATGAGCTTCTTCTGCTCGTCGGTGAATCTGTCCCACCGGGCGAGCAGGGTCGCCGTGAACCCCTTCACGCTGGTCAGCGGCGAGCGCAGCTCGTGCGCGACGGTGGCGATGAGGTCGGCGCGGTTGCGCTCGATCCGTTCCCGGCTGACCGTGTCCCGCAGGCAGACGGCGACCCGCACCAGGGCGCCCTCGACCCGGGTAAACCGGGTGGTGACGTTGAAGTCGTGGTCGGAGGCGGGGCCGGCGTAGGTCAGCCGGCGTTCGGGCTGCCCGGTGACCCGCGGCAGCTCGCGGCTCGGCTGCGAGCACTCCCACCAGTCGTTGCCGCGCTCGTCGAGCAGCGGCAGGACGTCGGTGACGTGCCGGCCGACCGCGTACCCGGCGGACAGCCCGGTCATCTTCGTCGCGGCGGCGTTGAACAGCTCCACGGTGCCCGTCGCGTCGGTGACGACCACCGGGTCGGGCAGCAGGTCGAGGGCCGCCGGAGAAAGCACGTCCACCGACTCCTCCGCGGTCTCGGTCTCGGTCTCACCAGCCCCGTGCGCCAGGGCGCCGCCGTCGGGGGCACCGGGGGCTACGGCGTCACCCTCCGTGACACCGGCATCCGGTACCACGACGACCTGGTCGTCATCCGCGACGTAATGCCCGGAAGTGGACGCGACGATGCGCGTCAATGCGCCCCACCTCCCCCGGCGCCGGACGTAGCGGACCCGACCATTCTCTGCGCCCGCGCCGACGCATACAGACACAGTGCTGACGCAACCGCAAGATTCAGCGACTCGGCCTGACCGTACACCGGTACCCGCACCGCCGCGTCCGCGGACGCCGCCGTCGCCGGTGTGAGCCCCCGTGCCTCGTTACCGAAGACCCAGGCCGTCGGTCCCGCCAGCGTGCCCGCGCCGGCCAGGTCGTCGAGGTCGCGGGCCGCACGACCCGAGGCCGCCAGCACCAGGCACCCGGCCGCGCGCAGCGCCCCGACGACGGCGGGGCCGTCCTCGGCGACCACGACCGGCAGGTGGAACAGGCTCCCCGCGGACGCCCGGACGCACTTGCCCCCGTAGGGGTCGACACTGTTCCCGGTGAACACGACCGCGTCGGCGCCGGCCGCGTCGGCCGAGCGGATCACGGTACCGGCGTTCCCCGGATCGTTCGCGCCCTCGCAGACCGCGACCAGGCGCGGCCGGCCCAGATCCGTCAGCTCGTGGCGGGGCAGCTCGGCCACGCCGACCAGGCCCTGGGGGGTCACCGTCTCCGACAGCGCGGCGGCGGCGGCGTCCGTCACGAGCCGGACCGGCAGGTCGGCCGCGGCCAGCAGCTCCGTGTGCCGCGCCGCCGCCGACTCGCCGACGAAAAGCTCCACCAGGGCGCCCACGGCCAGCGCCGCGGTGACCGCCTGAGCGCCCTCGACGAGGAACAGGCCCTCGCCGCGGCGATCCGCGGGTCGCCGCAGCCGACGGGCGGCGGCGACGCGGGCCGAGCGCAGCCCGTCCACCCGCTCGGCCGGCGGGCCGGCGGGCCGGCCACCGGCGAGAGCCGTCGGCCGGGCCGTGGACCGGCTCTGCGGGTGGCGAGGCGACACCGGAGGAAGCCCGCGGTGCCTCAGGCGGCCGAGGTCTCGGCCGCCGCGGGCAGCGCCGCGCGGGCGACCTCGACGAGGGCGGCGAACGCGGCCGCGTCGTTGACGGCGAGATCGGCGAGGATCTTGCGGTCCACCTCGACGCCGGCCAGTCGCAGGCCCTGGACGAAGCGGTTGTAGGTCAGACCGTTCGCGCGCGCCGCGGCGTTGATACGAGTGATCCACAGCTGCCGGAAGTCGCCCTTGCGAGCGCGACGGTCCCGGTAGGAGTAGGTCATCGAGTGGAGCATCTGCTCCTTGGCCTTGCGGTAGAGCCGCGAGCGCTGGCCCCGGTAACCGCTGGCGGCCTCGAGGACCTCGCGGCGCTTCTTCTGGGCGTTGACCGCCCGCTTCACGCGTGCCATGAGGGCACCTGTCTCCTTCGTTCGTTCACTTCCGGCCCCCGGACCCGCCAGGGAGCGTCGGCGGAGGCGGAACCGTCAGCGAGCCAGCAGGCGCTTGATCCGCCGGTTGTCCGCGGAGCTCAGCGGGACCTCGTCGTACAGCCGGCGGGTGCGGCGGCTCGTCTTGTGCTCGAGCAGGTGGGCGCGGTTGGCGCGCCGACGCATGATCTTGCCGGTGCCGGTGACCCGGAAACGCTTCCCGGTACCGGTGTGGGTCTTCATCTTGGGCATGATCGTGTCCCTGTGGGTGGATTGCGGGCACGCGCCGCTGGCGCGCCTGTTCGGCATTACCCGTGCTGTGTGCACGTCGTTGCGACTTCGCCCGGTCGTGACCTACACCTGGCTGGCGGACTCCGGGAGCCGCTGGGGCTTGGCGCCCTTGTGCGGGGCCATGACCATCGTCATGTTCCGGCCGTCCTGCTTGGGCTGGGCCTCGACGTAGCCGAGGTCGGCCACGTCGGTGGACAGCCGCTGCAGCAGCCGGATGCCGAGCTCGGGACGGGACTGCTCCCGACCTCGGAACATGATGGTGATCTTGACCTTGTCGCCGGCCTTGAGGAACCGCACCACGTGACCCTTCTTGGTCTCGTAGTCGTGCGGATCGATCTTCGGTCGGAGTTTCATCTCCTTGATGACCGTCTGGACCTGGTTCTTACGAGCCTCACGACGCTTCTGGTCGGACTCGTACTTGAATTTCCCATAGTCCATCAGCTTGCAGACCGGCGGACGGGCAGTGGGTGCCACCTCGACGAGGTCGAGGTCGGACTCCTGCGCCAGGCGCATGGCCTCCCCGATGGAGACGATGCCGATCTGCTCGCCCTCCGCACCGACGAGGCGAACCTCCGGAACGCGGATCCGGTCGTTGATACGTGACTCTGTGCTGATGTGCTTTCCTCCGTGGCTCGACGCGCGGGCACGACCTCACCGCAGCGGAGCACCAAGCCCGGGACATCCCGGGCTCCCGGCCGACAACGCCGTGGAAACGGCTCGGCCGACCGGCGACCCGGCCGCCGTGGGCGAGCCGGTCGGTTGACGACCGGCCGGCTGTACTGTGCCGCGGCGACGACGGGTGGAGGGCGAACCCCCGCTTTGACCCGACCACGGGACCCGAGCGGCGTGCCACCGGGACTCATGCCACCTCGGCGACCCCGCCACCCGAGTGATGGTGTCTACTCAGGGACCGGACCGACTCAGTGACATGTCGTGCCCGAGCACGACGTCAGGACCCGCCATCAGGCGGTCTGCGGCCCAGCCTAGCAGAGATGCGCGACAGGACCGATCAACACCGGGGCCGGCGGCCCGGCGCGGCCCGCCCCGACCCGGCGCGGGCCGGCCGGGCACCGTGCCGATGCGGCGGGATGTCCGCGGGACGCCCGGCGCGGACCCGGCCGACCTGCGCCGGTCGCGTGGCCACGGGTCAGGCGCCGCCGGCCCGGCGGCGGAACGGTGAACGCCGCGGGGGGCGTACCCCGCGGCCGAGATGGGCGCGTACCGCTGGCACCTCGGTGGGGTCGACGACGAGCACCGCGGCCTCCGGGGCCCCGCCACCCGCCGCGGATCCGCCGGGCCCGTCCTCGATCACCAGGCGGAGCCGGCGCACGATCTCGGTGATCATGTCGTCCCCGCAGGCCGCGGCGCCCTCGGGATCCGCGGCGCCCTCGGGATCCGCGTTGTCCGCGAGGTTCCCGTTGCCCCCGATAGCCCCGGTGGTCGCCGTGGTGCTGGGAACACCGCTCACCGCGACGGCCAGGACCGGGCGGGCTGGCCAGCGCTGCCCCATCGACTCCGCCAGCTCCGCGGGCCAGACCTCCGTCCCGGGCGGCAGGCCGACGAGGGCGGCGCGGATCCGCCGGCGCCCCCGCGCGCCGAGCGGCACCGGGCGCGGGCGGAGCAGACCACCCTCCAGGTCGGCCGCGACGATCAGCTCGTCGGCACGCCCGTCGGCGGCGGCCGTGGGACCCGCCGCACCGGGCGCGGCGGCGGGCCTTCCCGGGTCGCCCGACGAGATCCACATGCCCTCGCCGCCGCTGAAGGGCCGCGGGCCGCGCCGGCCGCCCCCGCCGCCGACGTCCCCGGCGGCGGGTCGGACGTCCAGGGTGACCGGGGACGGGCCGCCGAGGTCGATCACGACGGCGGCCAGGCCCATCCGGACGGCCTCCGCGCACGCGTCGGGCAGCGTCACCGGAACCGGGCGCACCGAGGGACGCCAGGCCGCCATCACGTCCACCGCGC
The DNA here is from genome assembly GCF_000373365.1 of Parafrankia discariae. NCBI lineage: Bacteria > Bacillati > Actinomycetota > Actinomycetes > Frankiales > Frankiaceae > Parafrankia > Parafrankia discariae. Next base: position 46,564 of record NZ_KB891218.1, on the reverse strand, counting down.
TGAACACCGGCAGCGCACCGGAGCCGGACGGCGTACGCAGCGTGACCAGAACCATGTCGCTCTTCTTGTCGGCGCCGGTCAGGGCGTCGGTGGCGAGCGCCCGGGCCTCCACCCCGACGAACACCCGGGCGCCCGGGAGCGCGGCGGTGAGGGCGGCGTGGTCACCCGAGCGCAGGGCCGCCAGCAACGCGGAGTCGGCGCGGCCGTGATCACCCTGCCCGGGCGGCGTCAACAGGTCAGGGGACACCCCATCGACTGTAGTGCGTGAAAGTGCCGCTCCGGCACCACACCCGTCGCCTTTGGCGGGGTACGCGGGCCGGGGCCCGCCGGGTACGGTCCCGACCGCGCGGCCGGATCAGCCGGTGCCCGGTGGCCGACTCAACCGGTGCCCGGCGGACCGCCGCCGGGGCCCGCGGACGCCGGGTCGACGGCGGTCGCGAGATCGTCGAACGCGGCCCGGGTGCGCCTGCGCAGGCCCCGCCAGTCGAACGGACGGCCGTCCGTCAGCGCGGGGTCGAACGGGACGACCGCCACGAGCCGGGCCCGGCCTGCCAGGTCGTCCAGGCGCTGCCGGGCGGAGCGGGTCAGCCGGGTGGGGTAGGTCTCGACCACGGCCACGAGCGCCGAGGCGGCGAGGTCCGGCCGGCCGGCCGCGCCGAGCGCGGTGAGCGCGTCATCCGTCGCGGCCAGCTCGGCCTCGCCGGCCCGGGTGGTGACCACAACGAGATCACTGCGCGCGAGCAGGGTGGTCGGCACGGGCTGGCTCCAGCCCGACGGCCCGTCCGCGATGACCACCGGGAACCACCGGGCGAGCAGGTCGACGGCCGCGGCCAGCTCGTCGCCGGCCAGGCCGGGCGCGGTGAGATCGTGCACCCCGGGCAGCACTTCGAGCCCACCCGGGCCGTCGGCGGCCAGGTAGCGCCGCAGCTCGGTCAGCGACGCGACCGGGGGCCGGGCCCCCGCCAGCTCGCGCAGCCCGATCCGGCGCGGGCGCAGTCCGACCCGCTGGGTCAGCGTGCCGTACGGGTCCGGGCAGGCGTCGACGGCGGCGACGCGGGAGTGGGCGCGCGCGGCGAGCGCCATGCCGAGGCCGGCCGTCACCGTCGTGCGGCCGCAACCACCGCCGAAACCGCCGACCAGGACCCGCAGGGCGCGCACCGCCGGACGCCGGTCCGCCGCGGGAACGACCTCGGCCGACGGCCGGGCCGCCGCCGGCGGGACCGGGCGGGGCAGGGCCGGCCGGGCCGCCGCCGGCGGTGCGGGTGCCGGGACGACCTGTTCCACGGCTCGTGACGGCACCACTGCCCGGGTCGCCGGTGCCGATGGCGACGACGGCGACGGCGACGGCGGTGGCGACGGCGGCGGCGCGGCGGGCGGGAGCGGGACCGAGGGCGGCAGCGTGGGCAGTGATCCGAAGGACGCGGCGCGCTCCCACTGGGCCGGAGGCCGCCCAGCCGTCGGCGGGGCGGTGGTCCCGACATCGGGCGTCCAGCCACCCGCGGACGGCGGGGCGGTGCCGGGCGAGGGAACGGTGGCCTCGCCCTCGATCACCTCCCGCCCGGAGACCGGCGGGGCGGGCGGCGGCGGGCCGGCCGGCCGGCCGGAGACCGGTGCTGGAGCGGGCACGCCCGGCGGCACCTGCCGGACAGGCGGCGCCGGCCGATCGGGCCGCACCTGCCGGACAGGCGGGGGTTCCTGGGGCTGCTCAGGGGGGGAAGACCCCGCGGGGATTGGGGTCGGGCCGGCCGGGGCGGCCGTCCGTCGGACGGCCGGCGGATTCGGGGCCGGCGCCCCGCGCCCCGGCTCGGGCCGCGGCGGGCGCGGGCGGCTGCGGGTCTGCCGGCGACCGACGGTCGCCCGGCCGGGCTCGGTCTCCTGCGACATCCGCATGCCCAGCAGGGAGACCGGGCGGGCGTCGCCCTCGGAGTCGCTCTCGCCGCCCGCCTCGGACGGCACCGGCTCCGGTTCGGCGCCGAACGGGTCGCGACCGGCTCCCCGGTGGTCGGACCCCGCGGAGCCGGAATCGCGCGAGGGCGGCCCGCCGCCCGCGTCACGCTCAGATCCGTGGCCCGTCACCTGCATGTCCCCACCTCATGTGTGTCGACCGTCCGAAAGGTCGGCACCGGTGGTGAGCCCCCCGCCCACCGCCGGTTCCGACCTGTCGCACCGGAACCTCGCCATGAGGTGACACGGACGCGGCGATCCCCCTCAGACCCGCTCCCGCAACCACCACCGTGCGGCAACCGTACGCCCCGCCGGCGACGCGCCTGGCCAGGCCCGGCCGCACCGGGCCCGGCCGCGCGAGGTCACCGATACGGTTCGAAACCAGACTCTCGCGGAACGTACGACATCACAAGTACGCCGGGCCGGCACCACCCCGGCGGCGACGGCCGGGCTACCGACGGCCCACCACGGGCCCACACCCGCCGGCCGGCCAGCGGGGCGGTGGCCCGTCAGGCGAGGGCGCCGATGCCGCGCAGGATGACAGCGGTGTCCAGCGCGGCGAGGGTGGCCTCGCGGCCCTTGTCCTCCGCCGAGCCCGGCAGACCGGCCCGGTCCCGGGCCTGTTCGAGGGTGTCGCAGGTCAGCAGGCCGAACCCGACCGGCACCCCGGCGTCCAGGGTCACCCGCGCCAGACCGTCCGTCACGAAGCGGCAGACGTACTCGAAATGCGGGGTGCCGCCGCGGATCACCGCGCCCAGCGCCACCACGGCGTCGTGCCGCGCCGCCAGGGCGGCGACGACCACGGGCAGCTCGACGGCCCCGGACACCCTCACGACCGTCGGGGTGACTGTGATTCCGGAGTCCTTCGCAGCGCGCAGCGCGCCGGCGAGCAGCGCGTCGGTGATCTCCACATGCCATCGGGTGGCCACGATCGCCAGGCGCACCCCGCTGGCGTCGGGCAGCTCCTCGGCGGGCGCTCCGGCGCCGCTCACCGGGCCTCCTCGCAGGCCCGCTCCGCGCGGTCGGCGATCGGGGCCGCCGTCACCGGCCAGCGGTGGGCGTCGTGCGCGCCACCGGCGGTCTCGTCCCCGCCGACCGCCTTCGGCAGGTCAGGCAGGCCGGGAAGGCCGGGAAGGCCGGGCAGCCCGGGAAGGCCAGGCAGGTCGTGGCCCATCCGGTCCCGCTTGGTCGTGAGGTAGCGCAGGTTCTCCGGAGTGTGCGTCACCGGCAGCCCCACCTGCTCGACGATGGTCAGCCCGTAGCCTTCCAGGCCGGCGCGCTTCGTCGGGTTGTTGGACAGCAGCCGCAGCCCCCGCACGCCCAGGTCCACCAGGATCTGGGCACCGGTGCCGTAGTCGCGGGCGTCGGCCGGCAGCCCGAGGGCGAGGTTCGCGTCGACGGTGTCGTGCCCGGCGTCCTGGAGCTGGTAGGCCTGCAGCTTGTGCATGAGGCCGATGCCGCGGCCCTCGTGCCCGCGGACGTAGAGCACGACACCCCGGCCCTCGGCCGCCACGGCGCGTAGCGCCGCGTCGAGCTGGTTGCCGCAGTCGCAGCGCTGGGAGCCGAAGACGTCTCCGGTGAGGCATTCGCTGTGCACCCTGACCAGGACGTTCTCCCCGTCACCGACCTCGCCGCGGATCAGTGCGATGTGCTCGACGCCGTCCAGGGTGCCCCGGTACCCGACGGCCCGGAACGGGCCGTAGCGGGTCGGGATGCGGGCCTCGGCGACCCGTACGACCTGCTTCTCCGTCCGGCGACGGTAGGCGATGAGATCCGCGATCGAGATCAGGGCCAGGTTGTGCTCCCGGGCGAAGGCGGTCAGCTCCGGCAGCCGGGCCATGGTGCCGTCCTCGTTGACGATCTCGCAGATCGCCCCGGCCGGGCGCAGGCCCGCCAGCCGGGCGAGGTCGACGGCAGCCTCGGTGTGGCCGGGCCGGCGCAGCACACCGCCTTCCTTCGCCCGCAGCGGGAAGATGTGCCCGGGCCGGGTGAGGTCGGCGGGCTGGGTCGCCGGGTCGGCGAGCAGCCGGATGGTCCGGGCCCGGTCGGCGGCGGAGATCCCGGTGGTGACGCCGGAGCGGGCGTCCACCGAGATCGTGAACGCCGTGCCCATCCGGTCGGTGTTCTGCGGGACCATCTGGTCGAGGTCGAGCCGGTCGACCTCCGCGGGGTCGAGCGGCACGCAGACGACCCCCGCCGTGTGCCGGACCATGAAGGCGAGCAGCTCCGGGGTGGCCGCCTCGGCCGCGAAGATCAGGTCGCCCTCGTTCTCGCGGTCCGCGTCGTCGACCACGACGACCGGTCGGCCGGCGGCGATCTCGGCGATGGCGGCCTCGATCGTCGCGAAGCTCACCGGCGCCTCGGCGGACGCCGCCGGGTGGGAGGTGGCCGTCGGCGACGTGGCCGTCGGGCGGAAGGCGGCCGAGGAGTCGCCGGCCGGGTTTGTGGTCATCAGTGTGATCCGTTCAGGTCGGCGTGGAGCTTCTCGACATACTTGGCCACGACGTCCACCTCGATGTTGACCTTGTCGCCGACGGCGCGGGTGCCCAGCGTCGTCACGGCGAGGGTGGTCGGGATGAGGCTGACGGAGAAACTGGCCGGCTCACCGCCGGCCGCGGCGCGGACGTCGACGATGGTCAGGCTGACCCCGTCCACGGTCACCGAGCCCTTCTCGACGAGGTAGCGGTCCAGCCCCGGTGGCAGGCTGACGCGCACGACCTCCCAGTGCTCGGCCGGTACCCGCTCGAGGACGACGCCGACCCCGTCGACGTGCCCCTGCACCAGGTGCCCGCCGAGCCGGTCGGAGAGGCGGACGGGGCGTTCGAGGTTCACCCGGTCCCCGACCGCGAGGTCGCCCAGGGCGGACCTGCGCAGCGTTTCGAGCATCACGTCCGCGGTGAAGCCGCCGGCCGCCCCGGCGGAACCGGCGGAACCGCCCGGCCCGGACACGTCCCCGCCGGCCGCGGTGTCCGGAGGGAGGACGAACGAGGTCACCGTGAGACAGACCCCGTTCACGGCGACAGAGGCGCCGTGTGCCACGTCATCGAGTACGCCATGACACTCGACGGTGAGCGACGCGGCGTCCTGCCGCGGCTCGATGGCGGTCACCACGCCGAGTTCTTCGACGATGCCGGTGAACATCCGACCCCGCACCTCCGGTCCCGGCACGTCCGGGACGCAAGAAGGTCACGCGGGTCAGGGCCGGCGCGCTCGCGCCGACCCACGCCAGGACGGCCACGCACACGTGGCCGGCACAGCGGTGCCCCGCGCGCGTCCTCCCATCCGGACTTTCACCGTCGGTCCCGGAATTCCACCAGGTCAACCGGCCACCACAAGGGTGGACGGGTCGCGGACTGTCACCGCCGGCTCGGAGTTTCACCGACCCCGGAGCGCGCGTGCTGTTGTTAGTACACGGTTAAGTCTGACATACGGGCGCCTTGAATGCTCGGGGCACGGACCGTAATCCACGTCATCCTCGCCGGGGACCACCCCGCTGAGGACCGCCCCGCCGGGAACCTCGTGGGACGTCCGCGGCGGTCACCGCATCAGGTGGCCGTTCACCGCCCGCACACCTTCGGCGAGCTCGGCGAGCTCGAGCACCTCGACACCGGCGGCGGCCAGCCGCTCGGCGCCGTCGCAGTCGACGAACAGGGCCGGCTCCCGCCAGGCGAAGACCACCCGGCGGACCCCGGCGGCCAGCAGCAGCTCGGTGCAGGTCCGCGGGCGGGAGGCGCGGGCGCTGCACGGCTCCAGCGAGCTGTACACGGTCGCGCCCGCGGGCAGGCCGCCCGGCGGCAGCCGACGCAGCGCCACCTCCTCGGCGTGGTCGGCCGGCTCCTCGGCCCGCGAGTAGCCCTCGGCGAGCGGCGTCCCGTCGGCGGCGACGACGAGCGCGCCGACGGCGAAGGCGGTGACCGACGGCGGGCAGCGCCGGCTCAGCTCGACGGCCCGGCCCAGCCAGTGCCGGTCGCCGTCGGGGGTGCCGGGCGGCGGCCCGCCGGCCGCGGGGCGCATCCCGCTCACGCCGGTACCCCGTCGTCGGCGGCGGACGAGGCCGCGCGTGGGGCGCCGGACGAGGCCGCGGACGGGGCGGTGAGCCGCGGCGCGGCCGCCAGCGCGAGCGCTCGCAGGGACTCGACCGCCGCCGCCGGGTCGTCCAGACCGAAGACCGCCGTGCCGGCGACGAAGACGTCCACCCCCGCCTCGGCGGAGCGCTCGATGGTCTCCCGGTTGACCCCACCGTCGATCTGGAGCCACAGGTCCAGGCCACGCTCGTCGATCAGGCGGCGGGCCGCGGCGATCTTCGGCAGGACCTCGTCCATGAACTTCTGGCCACCGAAGCCCGGCTCGATGGTCATCAACAGCAGCAGGTCGAAACGGTGCAGGTCGTCCAGGTAGTGCTCGACCGGGGTCGCCGGCTTGACCGCCAGCCCGGTGCGGGCACCGGCCGCGCGGATCGCGTCGGTGGTGCGCGCGATGTCGCCGACCGCCTCGGCGTGGATCGTCACGTTCGCCGCGCCCCGCTCGGCGAAGCCGGGCGCCCAGCGGTCCGGGTTCTCGATCATCAGGTGGCAGTCGAGCGGGGTGTCGGTGACCCGGCGCAGGGCGTCGACCGTGTCCGGGGAGAACGCCAGGTTGGGCACGAAGTGGTAGTCCATGACATCGACGTGCAGCCAGTCCGCGTGCCCGGCCACGGCACGCGCCGCGTCCGCGATCCGGCCGAAGTCGGCGGCCAGCATGCTGGGATATATCTGCGCGGTTGCCACGCGGCGAGCGTATCCAGGCCCGCCGGTCAGCGGTCCGCCCGGCGCAGCAGCGCCAGGAACATCGCGTCGGTGCCGTGCAGGTGCGGCCAGAGCTGGACGAACGGGCCGTCCCCGAGGCCGCCCGGCAGACCGTCGGCGAACGGCGGGCAGCGCCGGGCGTCGAGGATGGCCACGTCCCCCCGCTGCTGGGCGATCGCGGTGACCACCTCGGACGTCTCCTCCGGGTGCGGCGAGCAGGTGACATAGGCCACCGCCCCGCCCGGGCGGACCAGGTCCAGCGCGGCGACGAGGAGCTGGCGCTGCAACGGCACCAGCGCGGCGACGTCCGTGGGCGTGCGCCGCCAGCGGGCCTCGGGCCGGCGCCGGAGCGCGCCGAGGCCGGAGCACGGCACGTCCACCAGCACCCGGTCGGCCGTACCGGGGCGCACCGGCGGGAACCGCCCGTCGGCGCGCACCGCCAGGGCGGCCGGGAACCCGGCGAGCGAGGCGGCGACCAGGCCGGCCCGCGCCGCTCGCGGTTCGAGCGCGAGCAGCCGACCGGCCGGCGCCGGATCACCGGCGACCCGCGCCGGATTATCGAGAGCCCGCGCCGGACCACCGGCGGCCTGCAGCGCGGCCAGCAGGGCGGACTTGCCGCCGGGCCCGGCGCACAGGTCCACGGTCAGCCCGGTGTCCCGGCCGACGGTGGAGACCGAGGCGAGCGCCAGGGTGACCAGCTGGCTGCCCTCGTCCTGCACCGAGGCGTCGCCGGCCGCGACGGCGGGCAGCGTGCCCGGGTCTCCCCCGTCCAGGTGGACGGCGTAGGGCGAGCCGGCGCCGCGCCGCGCCCCCAGGCCGACCGAGGCGGCCTGCGCCACCAGCGTCTCGGCGTCGATCCGGCCTGGCCTGGCGACCAGGTGCACGGTCGGCCGGGTGTCGTTGGCGGCCAGCGCGGCGTGCGCGCCGGCGACGTCCCCGCCCAGGGCGTCGAGCACGACGTCGACGATCCAGCGAGGGTGCGCGGTGACCACCGCGAGATGGCCGGCCGGGTCCGCGGCGATGTCCGGGGCCGAGAGCAGGACCGCGATGTCGCCGGCCGCCGCCTCGATCCGCGCGGCGACCCGGCGCAGCACCGCGTTCGCGAAACGCACCGGGCGCTCCCCGCAGGTGGCCCGGACCAGGTCGACCGTCGAGGCGACCGCCGCGCGGGGCGGCACCCGGGTCGACAGCAGCTGGTAGGCGCCCAGCCGGAGCGCGTCGCGCACCGGCGGGTCGACGCTGGCGACGGGCCGGCTGGTCACCGTGTTCAGGACGCCGTCCAGCGTGCCCTGGGCCCGCAGCGATCCGTAGGTCAGCTCGGTGGCGAAACCCCGGTCGCGGGGGGAGAGCCGGCGCCCGGACAGCAGCGCGGGCAGCAGCAGGTTGGCGTAGGCGCCCCGCTCGTCGACGGCGCGCAGCACCTCCCAGGCGAGCAGGCGGGCCGGGTCCGTGGTGCCGCCCCTGCGGGGCGCGGAGACGCTCACGCGAACGCCTCGTCCGAGCCGGGCCGCAGGCCGCGGATCCAGTCGGCCGCCGGCATCGGCGCCTTCCCCTCGGGACGGACCTCGTCGAGGACCACCGGCGCGGTGGCCGTCCCCACCAGTACGAGCCCACGCTCGGGCACCGCGATCCGCCCGGGGGGCAGCGAAGCGTGCCCCGCGGGCGCCGGCCGCACGGGACCGAGCTTGACCCGCCGGTCGCGGAAGGTCGTCCAGGCACCCGGCGCCGGTGTGGCGGCCCGCACCAGCCGGTCGACCGCGACGGCCGGGGCCGACCAGTCGACGCGGACGTCCTCGACGGCGAGCTTCGGGGCCAGCGAGACCCCGTCGGACGGCTGCGGGCGGGCCTGCAGGGTGCCGTCCTCGATGCCGTCCATGACCGCCTCCAGCAGCCGCGCGCCGGCGACGGCGAGGCGGTCGAGCAGGTCCCCGGAGGTGTCCGTGGGACGGATCCGCTCGGTGAGCACCCCGTAGACCGGGCCGGAGTCCAGGGCCGGCTCGATCTCGAACACGCTGGCGCCGGTCATGTCCTCCCCGGCGAGGACGGCGCGCTGCACCGGCGCCGCGCCGCGGTAGGCGGGCAGCAGCGAGAAGTGCAGGTTCACCCAGCCACGCTTCGGGATGTCGAGGGCCGGCCGGGGCAGCAGCGCGCCGTAGGCGACCACCGGGCAGCAGTCGGGGGCGATCTCGCCGAGCCGGGCGAGGAAGTCGGGGTCACCGGCACGGGCCGGGGCGAGCACCTCCAGGCCACGCTCGTCCGCCAGTTCGCGGACCGGTGAGGATCGCTGGTGCCGGCCGCGGCCGGCGGGCCGGTCGGGACGGGTCACCACTGCGACCACCTGATGGCGGGGACTGTCGAGCAGGGCGCGCAGACTGGGCAGCGCGACCGCCGGCGTACCGGCGAAGACAAGACGCATGACCGCAGCTCCCTCAGCGCCGTTCCCGAGCCGGATTCCCGGCGGCGGACCCAATCGTCCCGACCATCATCACGATCATCGACCCGGCGGCGGACCCGATCGTCGACCCTACCGCTGTGCCGATCACCGTTCCGGTGGCCATCGCGGTGAGGACGGCCAATGCGATGATCTTTGCCTGCCGGCTCAGCGCCCGCGGCCGAACAGGGGGTGCGGCGACACCTTGACCGTGGGCTTCGGCTCGTCCGACCACTCCGCCTCGCGGATCGCCTTCATGGCCGCCCGCTTCGTCTCCTTGTCGAGACGGTCGATGAACAGGATCCCGTCGAGGTGATCGGTCTCGTGTTGCAGGCATCGGGACAGGATGCCACTGCCCTCGACGGTGACCGGGTCACCGTGGGAGTTCTGGCCGACGGCGAGGACGCGTTCCGGACGGCGCAGGTCGAATGCCAGCCCCGGCATCGACAGGCAGCCCTCCTCGCCGTCCATCATCTCCTCGCTGAAGGGCCCCAGGACCGGGTTGATCAGGTGCCCGACGTCGTCCGAGTCGTCGAGGTACGTGAAGACGCGCAACGACACCCCCAGCTGCGGCGCGGCGAGGCCGACGCCGCCGGCGTCGCGCATGGTGTCGGCGAGATCGTCAACGAGGCGGCGCAGCTCCCGGTCGAAGGTCGCCACCGGGTCGGCGACCGTACGCAGCACCGGATCCCCGAGGAGGCGGATATCGCGGACGGACACGGTCACTCCCAAAAGTCGTCACCTGACCGACCTCGGTCCAGTGAGATCGGACGCTTTCATGCTACGGGTCGCGTGGGAACCGGCGCCCCGGCGGACCGGACCGACTGCCCCGGGCCGGGCCGCCGACATCAGCCGATCATCAGCGGATCGAGCTGGACGCGCACCCGACCGGCGCGGCGGGCGTCCAGCACGCCGCGGGCGGCCCGCAACGCGGCGGCGAGGTCGGCGCCCTGTTCCCGGCGCACCCGGATGATCAGACGCTCGGACTCCTCCCCCGGGCCCGGGCCGGTGCCGGGCCCCGCCCCAGGTCCGGGAGGGGGCCCGGGGCCGGCAGCCTGCTCCGCGCCGGCCCCACGGCCCGACTCCCGCCGCGGGACCGGCACCGGGCCCAGGACCTCCGCGCCGGCCGGCAGCGTGGCCGCCGCCAGCAGGTCGTCGAGCGCGGCGGGGGTGCCCTCCACCGCCGCCACCCGGCTCACCGGGGGGAAACCAAGCTCGGCACGCTCGTCCGACTCCCGGGCGACGAACAGCCCGGGATCCCAGCGCACCAGCGCCTGCACCGGGCCGAGCCCGAGATCCGCCGCCACGACCACCAACCCGCCGGCCGACGCCGGCCGGGCCAGCGCGGCCGCGGCCATCCACCGCCGCAGCGTCTCCTCACCGGCGCGCAGATCGGGGCGCCCGAGCAGCGCCCAGCCGTCGAGGAGCAGGACCGCCCCGTAGCCCGCCTGGGTGACCGGCTCCGCGCCCGGTGTCGCGATCACGAGTGCCGGCTCGGCCGGCACCGTGGCCAGCACCGTGTCACGACCGGAAATCCGTACCGGGACGCCGGGAAACGCCCGGCCCAGTTCCTCGGCGGTGCGGCGGTCGCCGGTCACCGACGCCCGCAGGCGTGCCCCACCGCAGCCCGCGCACCGCCATCCACCCGGGCCGCCCCCGGACACCGCGGAGTCTCCGGACACCGCGGAACGGCCGGACACCGCGCGGCCGGACATCACGCCGGCGGCGGAAACCGCGGCCCGCCCCGGGACGGGCTCCCGCCCGGCCACCGGCGGATGGCCGGCGGGGCGCGGCACCGGACGGCCGCACCAGCGGCAGGCCAGTGCGGCCCCGGCGGCGGACCGGCCCAGCGGGCCCGAGCAGTTCCGACATCGGGCCGGCCGGCGGCAGTCCGCGCACGCGATGGACGGGTGGTATCCACGCCGCGGTACCTGGACCAGCACCGGCGCGCCGCCGGCCAGCGCGGCGCGCGCGGCGCGCACGGCGAGCGAGGGCAGCCGGGCCGCCCGCGCGGCCGGATCGATGGACGCCTCGAAGTCGGAGCCGACCGCCTCCACCCGGGGCGCGAGCCGCCGCGCGGCGTCCCGGCCGGTCGCCAGCCGGCCGGCCCAGCCCACCCGGGCCAGGGCCTCGGCGTCCACCGACGGGGAGAACCCACCGACCAGCACCGCGCAGCCCTCCTCCCGGGCCCGCAGGACCGCCACGTCGCGCGTGTGGGGGTAGGGCGCCCGGAGTTCGGAGTGCAGGTCGTCCCCGTCGTCCCAGACGACGAGCAGGCCGAGGTCGGCGACGGGCGCGAACACCGCGGCACGGGTCCCCACGACCACCCGCGTCTGCCCGCGGCGGACCGCCAGGAAGCGCCGGTACCGCTCCGCCGGGCCGAGATCGGCCCGCAGCACGGCCGGTACGCCTCCCCCCACCGCCCCAGGCCCAGGCCCGGACGCGGCAGGCGTCAACGCCGCGGCGACGCGGTCGGCGTCCCGGTGATCGGGAACGACGATGAGCGCGCCCCGCCCGGAGGCGACCGTGGCCGCGACCGCCGCGGCGATCATGGCTGGCCAGGAGGGCCCCGGCGGCGCCCACCAGATCGCCCTCGGTGAGTGCCCGCCGGACAGCGCGGCCAGGAAGTCGGGGCCGTCGGGGTAGCTCGACCACTCCGTGACGGCCGGCGCAGCGTCCGGGGCAGAAACCGCGGCGGCGCCAGTGCCGGAAGCATCCCCGGGCGCGGTGACGGCCGGCTCCGCCTCGGCGCGGGCGTGACGCGGCGGGACGGCCAGGCGCAGCACGTCGGCCATCGTCCCGGCGTACCTGTCGGCGACGGCGCGGGCGAGGCGGGCGACCGGCCCGGAGAGCACCGGTTCCGCCGACACCGACCGGGCCAGCGGCGCGAGGCGCCCGGGGTGCTCGGACCGCTCGGACCGCTCGAGGACGAACCCGTCCACCAGGCGCCCGCCGAAGCGGACGCGCACCCGCGAGCCGGGCACCGCGGTACCGGCCATGGCGGCCGGTACGAGGTAGTCGAACGGGCGGTCGAGGTGGACGAGCGGGGTGTCGACCACGACCCGGGCGATCGGCAGCTCGTCAGCCGGGACCACCGCGCCGGGCTTCTCGGAGCCGCCCGGCTTCGCCGCGACGGTCGCCGCCCGCGCCGCGGCAGTTCCCGACTTCGCCGCGGTCGCCCCCGGCCTCGCTGAACGGGAGCCCGCGGCCACGCCGACGCCAGCGCCGACACCGGCCCCAGCGCCGGCAAGGCCCGGAATCACCGCGCTCTCGTCGTCCATGCCGCATTCGTACCAGTCGCGGCGGACAGGATCGGCCTCCCCGGCACCCGCGCGCCGCCGCCCGCCCGGCAGAGCAGATCGTCCGGCAGAGCAGATCGTCCGGAAAAGGCGCAGGGGCGGAGCCGACCCACACCGGGGTCGACTCCGCCCCTGCGGGCGGATCAGGTGACGTCAGCCCTTGACGGCGGCCGAGAGCGCGTCGGCCCGGGAGGTCGCCTCCCAGGTGAAGTCCAGCTCGGGACGGCCGAAGTGCCCGTAGGCGGCGGTCTGCGCGTAGATCGGGCGCAGCAGGTCGAGGTCCCGCACGATCGCGGCCGGGCGGAGGTCGAAGACCTGGGTGACGGCGTCCTGGATCTGCGAGTCCGGCACCTTGCCCGTGCCGAAGGTCTCGACGAACAGACCGACCGGGTGGGCCTTGCCGATCGCGTAGGCGACCTGGACCTCACAGCGGCTGGCCAGGCCCGCGGCCACGACGTTCTTGGCGACCCAGCGCATGGCGTAGGCGGCCGAGCGGTCGACCTTGGACGGGTCCTTGCCCGAGAAGGCGCCGCCGCCATGCCGGGCGTACCCGCCGTAGGTGTCAACGATGATCTTGCGGCCGGTGAGGCCGGCGTCGCCCATGGGGCCACCGATCTCGAAGCGGCCGGTCGGGTTCACCAGCAGACGGCGACCCTCGGTGCTGATCTCGAGGAGGGCGAGCTCCGGCTCCACGACGTACTCGGCGACGTCGGGCGCGAGCAGGGTGTCGAGGTCGATGTCGGCGGCGTGCTGCGAGGAGACGACGACCGTGTCCAGCCGGACCGGCTTGCCGTCCTCGTACTCGATGGTGACCTGGGTCTTGCCGTCCGGACGCAGGTAGCCGACCTGGCCGTCCTTGCGGACGGCGGACAGCCGCCGGGCGAGCCTGTGCGCCAGGGCGATCGGCAGCGGCATGAGCTCGGGGGTCTCGTCGCAGGCGAACCCGAACATCAGGCCCTGGTCACCGGCGCCCTGACGGTCGAGGTCGTCCTCGGTGGAGCCCTCGACGCGGGCCTCGTGCGCGGTGTCGACGCCCTGCGCGATATCGGGCGACTGCGAGCCGATCGAGACGCTCACGCCGCAGGACGCGCCGTCGAAGCCCTTCTTGGAGGAGTCGTAACCGATCTCCAGGATCCGCTCGCGGACCACCGAGGCGATGTCGACGTAGGTCTTGGTGGTCACCTCGCCGGCGACGTGCACCTGGCCGGTGGTGATCATGGTCTCGACGGCGACCCGGCTCTTCGGGTCGTCCTTGAGCATGGCATCGAGGATGGAGTCGCTGACCTGGTCAGCGATCTTGTCCGGGTGTCCTTCCGTGACGGACTCGGACGTGAAAAGGCGCGTCGCCACTGGACTACCCCCTGGGGAGATCAGGACTGATACCGACGCAGTTTACCGAGGTTCGCTCAGGGGTACTCGCACCGGCCGGGTTCGATCGCGCAGTGCGCCGACAATCCGGTCGAGAACCTGGTGGGCGAGAAGATCCTTGCTGGTCAGCGGGATCTCCGCCGCTCCGCCCGAGCCGTCGAGGAGGACGGCACTGTTCTGCTCCACCTCGAATCCCAGCCCGGACCCGACCCGGTTCACCACCAGCAGGTCCACCGGCTTGCGGGCGAGCTTCGCCCGGGCGAGGTCGAGGACCCCGGCGTCGGGTCCGCCCGTCTCGGCCGCGAACCCGACCAGCACCTGACCGGGCCGGCGGTTCGCGACAAGCTCGGCCAGAACGTCCGGGTTACGGATCAGCTCGATGGCGTCCGGCGCCGCCGACTCCTTCTTGATCTTGTATTTGTGCTCGGTGGCGGGCCGGAAGTCGGCGACCGCCGCCGACATGATCACGACGTCGGCGCGCGGGGCGGCGGCGTGCACCGCGTCGCGCAACTGGGCCGCCGAGCCCACCGGCACCGTGGTCGCGCCGGCCACGTCGGGCAGGGCGACGTTGGCGGCCACGACGGTGACCGCCGCGCCGCGGGCCACCGCCGCGCGGGCTAGGGCGTACCCCTGCCGCCCGCTGGAGGCGTTGCCGAGGAAGCGCACCGGGTCGAGGTACTCGCGGGTGCCGCCGGCGCTGACGAGCACGTGGCGGCCGGCGAGGTCGGGCCGCACGCCGTCGCGCCCACGGGCGAGGACCGCCCGGGCGACCGCGGCGATCTCGGCGGGCTCCGGCAGCCGACCCGGCCCGGAGTCGGCGCCGGTCAGCCGGCCGACGGCCGGCTCCAGCACGAGGGCGCCCCGCTCGCGGAGCAGGGCGACGTTGGCCCGGGTCGCCGGGTGCTGCCACATCTCGGTGTGCATGGCGGGAGCGAAGAGCACCGGGCAGGTGGCGGTGAGCAACGTGCCGGTGAGCAGGTCGTCCGCCCGCCCCGCCGCGGCCCGCGCCATCAGGTCCGCGGTGGCGGGCACGATCAGCACCAGGTCGGCTTCCCGCCCGACCCGGACGTGCGCCACGTCCTCCGCGTCGGTGAACAGGTCGGTCACCACCGGCTGGCCGGACAGCGCCGCCCAGGTGACTTCACCGACGAAGCGCAGCGCCGCGGCGGTCGGCACGACGCGGACGTCGTGGCCGGACTCGGTCAGCTGGCGCAGCACCTCGACGGCCTTGTACGAGGCGATGCCGCCGGACACGCCGAGCACGACCCGCGGCCGCCGCGGCGGCCCGGCCGGGTCGGCGCCGGTCACCCCCACCCCGCCGCCCGTCACGCGCGACAGCCGAGCAGAGCGGGACGAGCCGGACCGGCGGAACGGACCCGGGCCGAGCCGCCAACACGGGCCGAGCGGCCCGTGGTGACCGTGCGGGTCAGGAGACCGGCGGCAGCGGGTCGGTGATCGTCTCGTGCGTGAGCAGACCGGAGTTGATCTCGCGGAGCGCGATCGACAGCGGCTTCTCCTGGGCGCTGGTCGTCTCCACCAGCGGGCCGACGTACTCCAGCAGGCCCTCGCCGAGCTGGGAGTAGTAGGCGTTGATCTGGCGGGCCCGCTTCGCCGCGTAGATGACGAGGCTGTACTTCGAGTCGGTGGCCTCGAGCAGCTCGTCGATCGGCGGGTTCGTGATGCCCTCGGGCTGGGCGACAGTACCGGACACGGTGTCCTTCCGGGGTGGGGCGGTCGGGCGGCTCCAGGCCTGCCGTGGGCGGCCTGGGCCGAGCCCTGTCCCGGGTAACAGTACAGCCAGAACCGGTACAGCCCGTCACCGAGCCGTTCGCGGCCGGGAGGTGTGGCACCAGAAGGGCCGGTGGTCGAGGGGCCGGCGGCGGGCCGCCGGTCACGAGACGTCCGCCGCGCGGTGCGCGTCGCGCGGGCGACCGGTCATCAGCCCGACCAGCTTCGCGGCCGCGGCCGTGACCTCGTCGTTCACCACGACCTCGTCGAACTCCGTCTCGGCCGCCAGCTCGATGCGGGCCCGGTCGAGGCGCCGACGGACCACATCGGGTGCCTCGGTGCCCCGACCGGTGAGGCGACGGACGAGCTCGTCCCAGGTGGGTGGGGCGAGGAAGACGAACCGGGCGCCCGGCATCGCCGACCGGACCTGCCGGGCGCCCTGCAGCTCGATCTCCAGCAGGCAGGGAACGCCCTGTGCCAGCCGCTCCTCGAGCGGTCCCCGAGGAGTGCCATAGGCGTGCCCCGCGAACATCGCGTGCTCGACGAACTCCCCCACCTTGACCATGTGGGCGAACTCCTCCGCGTCGGCGAAGTGGTACTCGACGCCGTCCGTCTCGCCCGGCCGTGGCGCTCGCGTCGTCACGCTCACCGACACCCACACCTCGGGGTGCAGCCGGCGGACGGCGGCGACGACCGTGCCCTTCCCTACTCCGGACGGCCCCGACAACACGGTCAGTCCCATTCCGACACCTTAGAGCCCCTCCACGGGGTCACGCAGGTCCGGACGGGGTGGACGGGGTGGACGGGCCGCGCCGGCGACGGCCGGCCCGGCGCCCCCCGGCGCCCGCCGTCCCCTACCGTCAGCCAACGGACCATCGTCATCAAGATGCCATCAAAGTACGGGTTCCCCCGTTCGCCCTGATGGTATGCGGCCGTCAATGGGAACCCGGTCGGGTGACCACACGGGTGGACCCGGCCGGTGCACGCCAAACGGATCGGGATCGCCATCACCGAACCCTGGGACTTTAGTCCCAAGACATTCGGCGACAACTCCTCACGGCCCGCTGGCGATTGATCGGGTGGCGCGAATCCGCGACGCATTGAACGCCGACGGCACCGGAACGTGTCGACGCCTCACGACCTCAGCACCTTCCGGCGGCGTCCGTTACGGGCCGTTACCAACGGCCCGGCAATCGGAACGCCTATGCATCACGCCACAGTCAGGCGCCCGTGCCGAACTCCTCGAGGAGCGCGGCACGCTGCTTGGCCCCGAGCCCGCGCAAGCGGCGGGTCGGGCTGATACCGAGTCGCTCCCGGATCTTCTGGGCCCGAACACGGCCCACTCCGGGAAGCGACTCCAAGACCGCGGAAACCTTCATCTTGCCGACGATCTCATCGCTGTCCGCCAGCTCGAGAACGGCGGCAAGACTGATCTCCCCCTTCTTCAACCGCTCCTTGAGTTCGGCGCGCTGCTTACGGGCCAGCGCGGCTTTCTCGAGGGCGGCGGCCCTCTGCTCAGGCGTCAGGGGCGGCAGGGTCACGGGTACGCCTCCTCAATTCGGTGATCGCGCCGCGCAAACTAGCGAGGAAGAGGCTCCTCGGTCCAGCCGGTGCTGCATCACGGGGGTGCCCCGTATTGTCCCCACAAGACACAGCCTTTGCCCGGATGAATGACCTGCGTCGCACGCGCCGGACGCATTCGGTCCGTAGCGGCCCCACCGTACCGGTACTCGGGCCCCCAGAGCGGCCCAGATCCACCCGTAGTGGCGTTTACGCAGGTCAAGGGCCTACCGGAGTGGAGTAACCCTGGTGGCGATAGTGGCGGCGGCCACGGCCCGATCGGCCGCGGAGGTGATCGGACGGCCGATCACAAGGAGGTCCGAACCGTCGGCGAGGGCCCGTTCCGGGGTGGCGACCCGGGCCTGGTCAGCCCGCTCAGACCCCTCCGGACGCACTCCAGGCGTGATGAGAGTCACAGTTTCACCGAGCTCCGCACGGACCAAGGAGACCTCTTTCGGGCTGCAGACGAGCGCCCTCGCGCCGGCCTCGACAGCGAGCACCGCGAGCCTGCGGACGGCGTCCGAGGGGGGTCCGGACAGCCCGACGGCGGCGAGCGCGGCGTCGTCCAACGACGTCAACACCGTGACCGCGGTTACATGAACATCGGGCCCGGCGTCGACCGCCGCCCGCACCATCGCCGCGCCGCCGGCCGCGTGCACGGTCACGAAACGGGGTCCCAGCGTGGCCAGCGAGCGCATCCCGCCGGCCACGGTCGCCGGGATGTCATGGAGTTTCAGATCGAGGAAGAGCTCGGGTGCCGGGTGGCCGTCCGACTCACCCGGGCCGTTCGCGGCGTCACCCTTCGTGACGGAACTCACCACCCGAGCGGGCGCCGAGGGCTCCGCCGGCCGAGCCGGCGCCAGCAGCCCTTCGTCACGCAGCGCAGTCACGATCGCCGGCCCGGCCCGGTAGAAGAGCTCCAGGCCGATCTTCAGCACGGCCACATGCGGCGCCACCGCCCGGGCCCAGCCCAGCGCCGTGGCAGCGTCCGGGGCGTCGAGCGCGACCGCGACCGGGGCGCGGCCCGCCGGTGGCGCCCACCGACGGGGGGCGCCCGATGAGGTCACCGGTCCGCCACGGTCGAGGCGGGCGCCCCACCGGCCGGGCCGGAGTCCGACCCGGCATCGGCATCGGTGCCGGTCCGCGACCCGGCACCCGAATCGGGCCGCGCCCCCGGCTCGCGGACCGCGCGGGAGCCGGCGGCGGAGGTCGCTCCGGGCAGCCCCTCGGGGGTCGTCCCCCAGGTCGACCGCAGGGCCGCGTGGTACTCCTGCAGCGGGCGCACCCCCAGTTCGCCCCGTACCAGCGACTCGATACCCTGCACGCACGCGGCGGCGCCCTGAATGGTGGTGATGCAGGGCACCCCGGCGCTGACGCAGGCGGTGCGGATCTCGTAGCCGTCCAGCCGTGGCCCGACACCCCACGGCGTGTTGATGACCAGGTCGATCTGGCCAGACATGATCATTTCGACGCAGTCGATGAGGTTCTCGCTGGGAGCCCGATGCTTGCCGAGAACCACGGCCTTGACCCCGTTGCGCCGCAGCACGTCGGCGGTGCCCTCGGTCGCGTAGACGACGAAGCCGAGGTCCGCCAGCCGTTTGATCGGGAAGATCATCGCTCGCTTGTCGCGGTTGGCGACGGAGACGAACACCCGGCCGTAGGTCGGCAGCGACGCGTAGGCCGCGGCCTGCGACTTGGCGTACGCGGTGCCGAAGCCGTCGTCGATGCCCATCACCTCGCCGGTGGAGCGCATCTCCGGGCCGAGCACCGTGTCCACCCCGCGCCCGCCCGCGTCCCGGAACCGGCCGAAGGGCAGCACGGCCTCCTTGACCGAGATGTGCGAGTCCAGCGGCAGGGTGGCGCCGTCGCCGTACTCCGGCAGCAGGCCCTCGGCCCGCAGCTCGGGCACGGTCGCGCCGAGCATCACCCGGGCCGCGGCCTTGGCCAGCGGCACGGCCGTCGCCTTGGAGACGAACGGCACCGTGCGCGAGGCGCGCGGGTTGGCCTCCAGCACGTAGAGCACGTCGGACTGCAGCGCGTACTGCACGTTGAGCAGCCCGCGCACGCCCACCCCCTCGGCGATCAGCCGGGTGGACTCGCGAATCCGGTCGAGCTCGGAGCGCCCGAGGGTGATCGGCGGCAGCGCGCAGGCGGAGTCGCCGGAGTGCACCCCGGCCTCCTCGATGTGCTCCATCACGCCCGCGAGGTAGAGCTCGGTGCCGTCGTAGAGCGCGTCCACGTCGATCTCGACCGCGTCGTCGAGGAAGCGGTCCACCAGCACGGGGTGCTCCGGCGAGATCTGGGTGGCGCGCTCGATGTAGTCGCGCAGCATCGGATCGTCGTAGACGATCTCCATGCCCCGCCCGCCGAGCACGTAGGACGGCCGCACCAGCACCGGGTAGCCGATCCGGTCGGCGACCGTGCGCGCCTCGGCGTAGGAGGTGGCCACCCCGTGCGGCGGCGAGGGCAGGCCGGCGGTGGCGAGCACCTGCCCGAACTGGCCGCGGTCCTCCGCGAGGTGGATGGCCTTCGGCGGCGTGCCGACGAGCGGGACGCCGGCGTCGGCGAGCGCGGCGGCGATACCCAGCGGGGTCTGGCCGCCCAGCGACACGATCACCCCGGCCAGCGGCCCCGCCTGCGACTCGGCGTGCACGACCTCCAGGACGTCCTCGACGGTCAGCGGCTCGACGTAGAGGCGGTCCGCGGTGTCGTAGTCGGTGGAGACCGTCTCCGGGTTGCAGTTGACCATCACGGTCTCGTAGCCGGCGTCGGAGAGCGCCATCACGGCGTGGCAGCAGGCGTAGTCGAACTCGATGCCCTGCCCGATCCGGTTCGGCCCGCTGCCGAGCACGATCACCCGGGGCTTGTCGCTCGGCGCGACCTCGGTCTCGGAGTCGTAGGACGAGTAGTGGTAGGGCGTCTCCGAGGCGAACTCGGCGGCGCAGGTGTCGACCGTCTTGTAGACGGGACGGATGCCCGCGCGGTGCCGGAACGACCGGACCACGTCCTCCTTGGTGCCGAGCAGGCCCGCGAGCTGGGCGTCGGAGAATCCGGCGCGCTTGGCGCGGCGGATGCCCTCCGGGTTGCGGGCCAGCGACGCGGCGACCTCGTTGATGAACACGATCTGGTCGACGAACCAGGGGTCGATGCCGGTGGTCTCGGTCACCTCGGCGGCCGTCGCACCGGCCAGCAGCGCCTGCTGGACGGTGTGCAGCCGCCCGTCGTGCGGGGTGCGGGCCGCGTCGAGCAGCTCCGCCGCGGACCGGTCGGGCGGTTCGAAGGTGAACGACAGGCCCGACTGCTCCATCGAGCGCAGCGCCTTCTGCAGCGCCTCGGCGAAGCTGCGCCCGACCCCCATCGCCTCCCCGACGGACTTCATCGTCGTGGTCAACATCGTGTCGGCGCCCGGGAACTTCTCGAACGCGAAGCGCGGCACCTTCACCACGACGTAGTCGAGGGTCGGCTCGAAGGCCGCCGGCGTGGTGCGGGTGATGTCGTTGGGGATCTCGTCGAGGGTGTAGCCCAGCGCCAGCTTGGCCGAGATCTTCGCGATCGGGAAGCCGGTCGCCTTCGAGGCCAGCGCGGACGAACGGGACACCCGCGGGTTCATCTCGATGACGACGAGCCGCCCGGTGGCCGGGTCGACCGCGAACTGGATGTTGCAGCCGCCCGCGTCGACCCCGACGGCGCGCATGACGGCGATCGACATGTCCCGCATGCACTGGTACTCGCGGTCGGTCAGGGTCATCGCCGGGGCGACGGTCACCGAGTCGCCGGTGTGCACGCCCATCGGGTCGATGTTCTCGATCGAACACACGACGACCACGTTGTCGGCGCGGTCGCGCATCAGTTCGAGCTCGAACTCCTTCCAGCCGAGCACCGACTCCTCGACGAGCACCTCGGTGGTCGGGCTGGCCGCCAGCCCGTCCGCGGACATCCGGCGCAGCTCGGCGGGGTCGTGCGCGAACCCGCTGCCGGCGCCGCCGAGGGTGTAGCTCGGGCGCACCACGACCGGGTAGGAGAACTCCTCGGCCGCGGCCAGGCACTCGTCCACGGTCGTGCAGATCGCGCTGCGGGCCGTCTCGCCGCCGACGGCGGCGACGATGTCCTTGAAGGCCTGCCGGTCCTCGCCGGAGCGGATCGCGTCGATGTTGGCGCCGATGAGCCGGACGCCGAACCGCTCGAGCACCCCGGCGTCGTGCAGGGCGACCGCGGTGTTCAGCGCGGTCTGCCCGCCCATCGTGGCCAGGATGGCATCCGGCCGCTCCCGTTCGATGATCTTCGTGACGATGTCCGGGGTGATCGGCTCGACGTAGGTCGCGTCGGCGATCTCCGGGTCCGTCATGATCGTGGCCGGGTTGCTGTTGACCAGGATCACCCGCAGGCCCTCGGCCCGCAGCACCCGGCACGCCTGCGTCCCGGAATAGTCGAACTCGCACGCCTGGCCGATGACGATCGGCCCGGAGCCGATCACCAGCACGGAGCGCAGATCCTCGCGCCTGGGCATCAGCCTTCTCCCCGCTTCCGCCGGCCGGCCGCCATCAGGCCGCAGAACCGGTCGAACAGTCCCTGGGCGTCGTGCGGGCCAGGCGCCGCCTCGGGATGGAACTGGACACTGAACGCCGGCACGTCCAGGCAGGTCAGGCCCTCGACCACGTCGTCGTTGAGCGCCACGTGGCTAACCTCGACCCGCCCGTGGGGGGTGTCGGTCGTGCCGGTCAGCGGCGCACGCACCGCGAAGCCGTGGTTGTGGCTGGTGACCGCGATCCGGCCGGTCCGGGTGTCGGCCACGGGCTGGTTCACGCCGCGGTGGCCGTAGGTCAGCTTGTACGTCTCGAAGCCCAGGGCCCGGGCGAGCACCTGGTTGCCGAAACAGATCCCGAAGACCGGGACACCGGCCGCCAGGATCCCGGTGAGCGTCTCGACCGCGTAGTCCGCGCGGGCCGGGTCACCCGGGCCGTTCGACAGGAAGACCCCGTCGGGCGAGAGGGCGAGCAGCTCGGCGGCCGTGCTGCGGGCCGGCAGCACGTGCACCTCGCAGCCCAGCGCGGCCATGGACAGCGGGGTGTTCCGCTTGATGCCCAGGTCCAGCGCGGCGACGGTGAAGACCGGCAGGCCCGACCGCGCCTCGACGACATAGGGCTGGTCCGTGCTGACCTCCGGGGCGAGGTCGGCGCCGACCATCTCCGGCGACTCGCGCACCCGGTCGAGCAGCGAGTCGAGATCGGTGTCGGTGCTGCTGACCCCGCACCGCATCGCGCCGCGCTCGCGCAGGTGCCGGGTCAGCGCACGGGTGTCGACCCCGCTGATCCCGACCACCCCGGCATTCTCGAGCTCGTCGTCCAGGGTGCGCTGGGCGCGCCAGTTCGACGCCAGCCGGCTCGGGTCCCGCACGACGAAGCCGGCCACCTGGATGCGGTCCGACTCGTAGTCGGTGTCGTTCACCCCCGTGTTGCCGATGTGCGGCGCCGTCATGATCACGACCTGGCGGTGGAACGACGGGTCGGTGAGGGTCTCCTGGTAGCCGGTCATCCCGGTGGAGAAGACCGCCTCGCCGAACGCCTCGCCGACCGAGCCGAACGCGTCCCCGGCGAAGCTCCGGCCGTCCTCGAGCATGAGCACCGCGCGCCGGGGCGCTCCCGGCCCGCGCCGGGCCTGTTCCCACTCCGGCGGAGCCGGCTGCCTGTCCAAGCCGGTCACCGGCTCACCCCCGCATCGATCCGTAGGGCCCGGCCTGCGGCCAGGCCTCCTCCTTCACGCCTGGCCGACTGCCAGGACGCCGCTGTCACGGGTACTCCTCCCGCCGGTACGAGGCCTCGCCGGGTGGCACGGTGAAGGTGTCGGCCCGCTGCTCGCGCGGCCGCCCCGCCGGGTCGACGTCGTACCCGTCCCGGCCGTATCCGCCCTGGTCACGTCCGCCCTGGTCCCGCCCGCCCTGGTCCCGCCCGCTCGGGCCGCGTCCACCCTGGTCGTAGGCACCCTGACCGTAGCCACGCGGGGCGGGGGATCCCGCGACACCGGCGCCCGCGCCGTGGCCGCCGGACCCGTAGGAACCGGTGTCGTAAGCGCCGGTGCCACGGGCGCCGGTGTCGTAGGAACCAGTGTTGTACGCGCCGGTGCCGTAGGAACCGGTGTCGTAGGCGCCGGTGTCGCCGGCGCCCAGGTGGTACGCGGCCGGGTCCGGCGCCCCCGGGTCGGCGGCGGGCGGTCCGGGAGTGCCGGGACGCTCGTACCCACCGGTGCCGTAACCACCGGTGCCGTAACCGCGGGCGTCCGGACCGCGCGCCTCCAGCGCGCCGGTGCCCTGGCCCTGGCCCCGCAGGTCGTAGCTGTCAGTCCCGTAGCCGGGAGGGCTGTATCCGGGCGGGTTGTACCCGCCCGTGCTGTATCCGCCCGTGTCATAGCCGGCCGTGCTGTATCCGGCCGTGTCGTAACCGGCCGTCGCGCCGCTCACGGGCTGGGAGCCCGTCCCCTGGACGCTCACGTCGTAGGCGCCGGTCCGGTAACCGCCGGTGTCGTACCCACCCGCCCGGTTGGCGCCGGTGTCGTAGCCGCCCGCGCGGTGGGAGCCGGTGTCGTACCCGCCGGTGGAGGGGGAGCCGGTCTCGTGAGCGGCGGTGCCGTGGCCGACAGTGCCAGGGGCGCTGACACTGTGCGCACCGGTGACGTGGGCACGGATGTCGTAGGCACCCGTGCCGGCACCCGTCTCGTAGGCACCCGTGCCGGCACCCGTCTCGTAGGCACCCGTGCCGGCACCCGTCTCGTAGGCACCCGTGCCGGCACCCGTCTCGTAGGCACCGGTGGGGCCGGCCTCGCCGGATCCGGTGGCCGCCGCGCCGGCGCCACCGCGGCGCCACCCGGCCCGCTCCCCCCGGGGCTGGCGACCATTGACCGGGATCGGCATCGTCGCGGGCCCGCCCGGGGCCACCGCGGCGAGATCAGGACGCTGCCCGCGGGCGGAGGCCGCGGCGCCGGGCGCGCCCGGGCGGGCCGCCGCCGGCACGCGGGGCCGCAGCCGGTTGCGCGGCCGGGGCAGGGCGTGCGGCGAGGTGATGTCGCCGGACATCGGCTGGGCGGGCGCCGGCCCGATGAGGTCGTGCACGGAGCGGACGACCTTCGGCTGGCGGGCCCGGTCCTCGCCGCGGAAACCGGCCTCCAGCTCCCGGCCCTCGAACGACCAGGCGACCACGATCAGCCGGCTGGGCGCGGAGACCTTACCGGCGTGCGCCCGTTCGAGCCGGGCACCCCGCACGGCCTCGCGGGGGATCCAGAACGCCTCGCCGTCCCGGTCGACCCGCACTCCCAGCTCGTAGACGGCGATGTAGTCGCCGTCGTGCCCGGCCAGCCCGCGCGCCGCGATCCACTCCCGCCAGTGGCCGGCGTCCACCGTGCCGAGGTAGCGGCCGCGCAGGGGGGCGGCCAGCACGTTCCCGGTCTGCTCCGGCGGCTCGGGCAGGTCCGGCAGGTTCTCCTCCTGCTGTTGCGACCGGCCGCGCCAGGCCCGTCGCATCGCGCCCACGACCGCCACGACCAGGAGCAACAGGCCGAAGGCGAGGAGCAGGTGCAGGCCCGTCTGATCCTTGCCACCGGCGGCCAGCACGGGGCCGGCCAGCGCGAACGGGGTGATCCCCGGCAGGGACATGGGCCGAGAGGCGGAGGTCATATGATCTTCCCGTCGAGCACGGTGGGCCGGCCCCGAAGGAACGTCGCCCGGATGGCACCGGGCAGCGTGCGGCCACCGTACGGAGTGTTGCTGCTCCGGCTGGCGACGGCGAGTGGATCGATCACCCGGCGCGCCTGCGGGTCGAGCAGGGTCAGGGTGGCGGGCGCGCCCACCTGGGCGAAGCCCGCGGTGTCACGCGGCGTGTCGGCGACGGCGCCGATCCGGGCCGGCGCCAGCGCCATCCGGTCGGCGACGCCGGCCCAGTCGAGCCGGCCGGTCTCGACCATGGTCTGGATCACGATGGACAGCGCCGTCTCGAGGCCGAGCATCCCGGGCCGGGCCGCGGCCCACTCCGTCTCCTTGTCCTCGGAGGCGTGCGGGGCGTGATCGGTGGCCACACAGTCGATCGTGCCGTCCGCGAGGCCGGCTCGCAGTGCCTCTGTGTCGGCCTCGGTCCGCAGTGGCGGATTGACCTTGTACACCGGGTCGTACGAGGCGACGAGTTCCTCGGTGAGCAGCAGGTGGTGCGGGGTGACCTCCGCGGTCACCCGCCAGCCCTTCGCCTTGGCCCATCGGATGAGCTCGACCGAGCCCGCCGTGGAGACGTGGCAGATGTGCAGGCGCGACCCGACGTGCCCGGTCAGCAGGGCGTCCCGGGCGATGATCGCCTCCTCGGCCACGGCCGGCCAGCCGGGCAGGCCCAGCCGGGCGGCCATGGCACCCTCGTTCATCTGCGCCCCGGTGGTCAGCCGCGGCTCCTCCGCGTGCTGCGCGATCACGCCGTCGAACGCCTTGACGTACTCGAGCGCGCGGCGCATGAGCAACGCGTCGGACACACAGTGACCGTCGTCGGAGAACATCCGGACCGCCGCCGCGGAGGAGGCCATGGCGCCGAGCTCGGCGAGCCGTTCGCCGGCCAGCCCCCTGGTCACCGCGCCGACCGGGCGCACGTCGCAGTGCCCGGCGTCCTGGCCGAGCCGCCACACCTGCTCGACCACGCCGGCGGTGTCGGCGACCGGGTCGGTGTTGGCCATCGCGAACACCGTCGTGTACCCGCCGAGCGCCGCCGAGCGGGTGCCGGACTCGACCGTCTCGGCGTCCTCCCGCCCGGGCTCACGCAGGTGGGTGTGCAGGTCGACGAGCCCGGGCAGCGCGACCAGCCCGGTGGCGTCGACGACCAGCGGGGCGGGGCGGGTCCCGTCGGCGCAGCCCGCGGCGGCCTCGGCCACGACACCGGTGTGCTCGGCGCCCCCGACCGGCGTGACCGCGGCGATCGTCCCGCCGGCGAGCACCAGATCCCGCGCGTCCCCGCCCAGCGGACGGACGCCACGCACCACGATCACCGCTGTCATGAGGACTCCCGTTCGGCGCCGCTGCCGCCGAGCAGCAGGTAGAGGACGGCCATGCGGACGCTCACCCCGTTCGCGACCTGCTCGACCACCGTCGAGCGCGGCGAGTCGGCCACCGAGGAGGCGATCTCCATCCCGCGGACCATCGGGCCGGGGTGCATGACCAGGGCGTGCTCGGGCATCAGCGCGGCCCGGTCCGCGTCGAGGCCGTACCGGCGGCTGTACTCCCGCTCGGTCGGGAAGAACGCCGCCGACATCCGCTCCCGCTGCACACGCAGCATCATGACCACGTCGGTCTTGGGCAGGACGGCGTCGAGGTCGTAGGACACCTCGACGGGCCACCCGGAGATACCCAGCGGCACCAGGGTGGGCGGGGCGACCACGGTCACCCGCGCGCCGAGGGTGGTCAGCAGCCAGACGTTGGAGCGGGCCACCCGGGAGTGCAGGACGTCCCCGACGATCGTCACGGCCAGCCCGTCCAGTCGGCCGAGCCGGCGACGGATGGTGAACGCGTCGAGCAGCGCCTGGGTGGGGTGCTCGTGGGTGCCGTCACCGGCGTTCACGACGCTGCCGCGCACCCAGCTGGCCAGCCGGTGCGGGGCGCCGCTGGCGGGATGGCGGCAGACGACGGCGTCCGCGCCCATCGCCTCGAGGGTCTGCGCCGTGTCCTTCAGGCTCTCACCCTTCGACACGCTTGACCCCCGGGCCGAAAAATTGATCACATCTGCCGACAGTCTCTTGGCGGCGACCTCGAAGGACGTGCGGGTACGGGTGGAGTCCTCGAAGAACAGATTGACCACGGTCCGGCCGCGCAGCGTCGGGAGCTTGCGGACCGGTGCGTCCGCGACCCGCGCCATGCGGTCCGCCGTGTCGAGCACCAGCAGCGCGTCGTCGAGCTTGAGATCCGCGGTGGAGAGCAGGTGGTTCATCACGCCCACCACCTCGGACGGCGGCTCGGTGCCGCTTCGGCGGTCACGGCGCGTCCGGCGAGACGATGAGGACGGCGTCGGCGCCGTCGACCTCACGGAGCCGGACGGCGACCGACTCGCGGCGCGAGGTGGGCATGTTCTTCCCCACGTAGTCGGCGCGGATGGGCAGCTCGCGGTGGCCCCGGTCGACCAGGACGGCGAGCTGCACCGCGCGCGGGCGGCCATAGGCGGACAGTGCGTCGAGCGCGGCCCGGACGGTGCGCCCGGAGTAGAGGACGTCGTCGACCAGGACGACGACCATCCCGTCGACCCCGCAGTCGGGGATCTCGGTCACCTCGAGTGGGCGGACACCGCGCAACCGAAGGTCGTCCCGGTACATCGTCGGATCCAGGGAGCCCACGGGAAGGATCACACCCTCGACCGCCTCCACCCGGCGGGCCAGCCGCTGCGCGAGCGGCACACCACGGGTCGGGATACCCAGCAGGACCACATCGTCGCCGCCGGAGGTCTTCTCCAGCACCTGGTGCGCCATCCGGCTCACGACCCGGCTCATGTCCGTGGCGGAGAGCACGGTGCGGGTGACGTTCGACCCTTCGGGCCCGGCGAGCCCCTCGGCGCCGGCGGGCGTGCTGCTCGCATCGGCCGTCCCGGCACGGAGCTCGTCTCGTGGACGGGTGGTACTCCCGGTACGCCCGGACATGTCCCGGGCAGGGTCGCCTTGCGCGGCCGAGGCCACGAGGTGTCCCTCCTTCCCCGCCTCACTGGACGGTCCTTAAAGGAGCGGTCCACGCGACCGTACCAGCCGTCCACGGGCCCAAGGGACCGGTCGAGCAGGCCTGAGGGCCGGGGCCACCCAGGGCGTCGGCCCGGTACGGACGGATTCCACCGGCGTTTCAACCAGCTCGCGAGAGCCGTTGCTGAGAGTGACACGGGTCACGATGCTCCGCATACCGAGGACCGAAATCGTTACTACAGGTCACCGTAGATAGACGAAACGCGTCGACCAACGCTCCATCCGGGAAGTACCAGCGGCGCTAATGCCAGCCGCAACCAGGAGGCTACAGAAAGTGGTACAAAGAAAGAGGCGACACGACCCCCCGGGTGTCGAGCCGCAACCTGGCGGGCACTACTATCGGTAACCGCCGGCGGCAAGAGCCCCGGTTCCAGCTGATCGACCACGACAGGAGTGGGCACTTCGATGTCCGACTATGCGAAGGCGCTCGGTGCTCGGCTGCGCGCGATACGCACCCAGCAGGGGCTCTCGCTTCATGGCGTCGAGGAGAAGTCGCACGGTCGCTGGAAGGCCGTCGTGGTGGGCTCCTACGAGCGTGGAGACCGCGCCGTCACCGTCCAGCGCCTGTCTGAACTGGCCGAGTTCTACGGCGTGCCGGTAGGGGAGCTGCTCCCCGAAGGCTCCACCGTGGCGCCCCTCGAGCAGTCCCCGCGCATCGTCCTCGACCTCGAACGTCTCGCGCAGGTTCCCAAGGAGCAGGGCGGGCCGCTCGCGCGGTACGCCGCCACCATCCAGAGCCAGCGCGGCGACTACAACGGCCGGGTGCTCTCCATCCGTTACGAGGACCTGCGTTCCCTCGCGGTCATCTATGACACCTCACCGAGCAAGCTCACCGAGCAGCTCGTCTCCTGGGGTGTTCTCTCACCGGAGCAGGGCAGCGAGCCTGCCGCGTCGGACGCCTAGTCCCGCCGTCGGCTGGTCCGACCTCCGGATACCCGGCCCGGGTGTCCGGAAGCTCCGAGCACCATGGGCGAACGGTCACCGGGGGGTACCGTCGCACCAGCACCAGCACCAGGGATCTTCTGGGGGACGACCCGGTACGTCACATCCGTGACGTACCGGGACACCGCATCAGCTCAGGCCTCGGCCGACTCGGAGCTTCCCTCCGGCACCGGCTTCTCCTTGAGCAGGCTCGCCAGCAGACCGTTGACGAACGCCGGCGACCGCTCGGTGGAGATGGTCTTGGCCAGCCGCACCGCCTCGTCGATGACGACCCGGTCCGGCACGTCGGAACGCCAGAACAGCTCCAGCACGGCGATCCGCAGGATGTTCCGGTCCACCGGGGGCATCCGGTCCAGTGTCCAACCCTGGGCGAACCGGGCGATGTGCGCGTCTATCTCGGCCAGATGGGCCACCACACCCTCGACCAGGTCCGAGGTGTAGTCCGGCACCGGCGGGTCGGCCTGGGCCCGGTGCGCGGCAAGGGTCTCCATCGCCCGCACCGAGCGCATGTCCGCCTCGTAGAGGACGTCCAGCGCCCGCTTACGGGCCTTGGACCTGGCGCTCAGCTCGTCACCCGGCCCAGGTACCGGCCGTCGCGGGTGTCGACCTTGACCTTCTCACCGGTGGTGATGAACAGCGGCACCTGGATGTTCGCGCCGGTCTCGAGCGTCGCCGGCTTGGTGCCACCGGTCGAGCGGTCACCCTGGACGCCCGGATCCGTCGCGGCGATGGTCAGCTCGACGCTCGCCGGAAGCTCGACGTACAGCGGCGCGTCGTCGTGCAGCGCGACGGTGGCGACCGTGTTCTCCAGCATGTAGTCGGCGACCCCGCCCACCACGCCCGGCGGGACCGGGATCTGGTCGTAGGACTCGCTGTCCATGAACACGAAGTCGGCGCCGTCACGGTAGAGGTAGGTCATCTCGCGGCGGTCGACGGTCGCGACGTCCACCTTGATTCCGGCGTTGAACGTCCGGTCGACCACCTTGCCGGTGAGCACGTTCTTCAGCGTCGTCCGGACGAACGCCCCGCCCTTGCCCGGCTTGACGTGCTGGAATCCGACGACGTTCCACAACACCCCGTCGATGTCGAGCGTCATGCCGTTCTTCAGGTCGTTCGTTGTCGCCACTGCGCGTGTCTCTCCGTTCCGGTCGCCGTCCGGCCGATCGCCGTATGCCTGATCGCCGTAACGCCGTAGGGCCGATCGCCGTGTTGTCGACCGACCGTCAGCTGGTCGGTCGTCGGCCCGCCGTTCGTCACCGGGCCAGGCCGCGGCAAAGTCTACAGATGGAGGGCATGGCCGCCTCGCAGCCCACGGCTGACCCGCCCGCGCTGCCAGCCGAACGGTCAGTTCTCGCCGGCACTCACACCGCCCGCGGCCACCGAGCCGTACGCGGCCAGCAGCAGGCCGGGCTCGGGGTCGTCGAAGCCGCGCGGCCGGCCGAGCTCCTCGAGCACGACGAAACGCAGCCGCCGGCCCCGGGTCTTCTTGTCCACCCGCATCGCGTCGAGCAGCACCGGCCAGCGGTCCCCCCGGTACTCCACCGGCAGCCCGATGGCCCGCAGCAGCTCACGGTGACGGTCGGCGGTCGCGCGGTCGAGCCCGGCGACCAGCCGGGAGAGCTCGGCGGCGAAGACCATGCCGACCGAGACCGCCGCACCATGCCGCCAGGAGAAGTTCTCGACCTTCTCGATCGCGTGGGCGAGGGTGTGCCCGTAGTTCAGGATCTCGCGCCGGCCGGACTCGCGCGGGTCGCCGGACACCACCTCCGCCTTGACCCGGATCGACCGCTCGACGAGCTCGGGCAGCCGCGCCGAGCCGGTCGGATCGGCCTCCAGCAGCTCGAGGATGCGTGGATCGGCGATGAACCCGGTCTTGACGACCTCGGCGAGCCCGGCGCGGACCTCGACCGCCGGCAGGCTGGCCAGGGTCGACAGGTCACAGAGCACCGCCAGCGGCTGGTGGAAGGCGCCGACCAGGTTCTTGCCCGCCGCGATGTCGATGCCCGTCTTGCCTCCGACCGCCGCGTCGACCATCCCGAGCACGGTGGTGGGGATCTGGATGACGTCGACGCCGCGCAGCCAGCCCGCCGCGACGAACCCGGCCAGGTCGGTCGTCGTCCCGCCGCCGAGCCCGACCACCAGGTCGTCACGGGTGAAGCCGACGCGGCCGAGGGCGTCCCAGCAGGCGCCGGCCACCCGCAGCTGCTTGGCCTCCTCGCCGTCGGGCACCTCGAAGGCGTGTGCCTCGACGCCGCCGTCACCACGCAGCCCGGCGAGGACCACGGCGGCGGTGGCCCGCAGCGCTCGCGGGTGAACGACCATGACCCGGGTGCGCCCCACGGCCAGCGCCGGCAGCTCGTCGAGCGCGCCCTCGCCAAGCACCACGTCGTAGGCCCGGTCACCGGACGGGGTGACCTGGATGCGGACCAGGTCGGAAACCTTCATAGCGCACATCAGTGCCCCGCCTTCCCGGCGAGCTCGATCAGGATCGCGGCGACGACGTCGTCGATCCCGAGGGCGGCGGTGTCCACCGTGATCGCGGCCACCTCCTCGTACAGCGGACGGCGGGCTTTCAGCAGCGCGGCCAGCCTGGTCCGCGGGCCCTCCACGAGCAGCGGCCGGTCGCGCGCGAGCCCGACCCGCTTCGCCGCGTCGGACGCGGTCACGTCGAGGTAGACGACCCAGTGCCGGGCCAGCTCGGCGCGGACGCCGGCGTCGAGCACCGCCCCGCCGCCGAGGGCGAGCACACCCGGGTGCTCGGCCAGGGCCGTCAGCACCGCCGCCCGCTCCACGGCGCGGAAGTACTCCTCGCCGTGTTCCAGGAACACGTCGGAGACGCTCATCCCGAGGTTCGACTCGACGTCGGCGTCGGTGTCCCGGAAGGTCACCCCGAGCCGCGCCGCGACCGCCATGCCGACGGTGCTCTTGCCCGCTCCCGGCGCACCGACCAGTACGGCGACCGGGCCGGCCACGGCTGCCCCCCGCCCGTCGGCTCGCGACCCGTTCTCCGCTCGCATGGTCAGCGCACCGCCAGCGACTTCAGGTAGGCCTCGCAGTTACGCCGGGTCTCCTCCACCGAGTCGCCGCCGAACTTCTCCAGGGCCGCGCCGGCCAGCACGAGGGCGACCATCGCCTCGGCGACCACGCCGGCCGCCGGCACCGCGCACACGTCCGACCGCTGGGCGATGGCGACGGCCGGGTCGCCGGTGGCGACGTCGATCGTGGCCAGTGGCTTCGACAGGGACGAGATCGGCTTCATCGCCGCGCGGACCCGCAGCGGCTCGCCCGTCGTCATCCCGCCCTCGACGCCGCCGGCGCGGTCGCTGGCCCGGCGGACCCGCCGGCCCGGCCCCTCGATCGGCTCGATCTCGTCGTGGGCGACCGATCCGCGCCGGCGGGCGGTGCGGAAACCGTCACCGAACTCGACGCCCTTGATCGCCTGGATGCCCATCAGCTCGCCGGCGAGCCGCGCGTCGAGCCGGCGGTCGCCGTGGACGTAGCTGCCCAGCCCTGGCGGGCAGCCGTAGGCCAGCACCTCGACGACGCCGCCGAGGGTGTCCGCGTCGCGGTGCGCGGCGTCGATCTCGGCGACCATGCGCGCGCTGCTGGCCGGATCGCCGCAGCGCACCGGGTCGGCGTCGACGGCGGCCAGCGAGGTGGGCGGCGGCGTGCCCTCGGGAACCTCGACCGCGCCGATCGCGACGACGTGCGAGACCACCTCGATGCCGTACGCCTGGCGCAGCAGCGCCTTGGCGACCGTGCCCAGCGCGACCCGGGCGGCCGTCTCCCGGGCACTCGCCCGCTCGAGCACAGGCCGCGCGTCGTCGAAGCCGTACTTCTGCATGCCGGCGAGGTCGGCGTGGCCCGGGCGTGGACGGGTGAGCGGGGCGTTGCGGCCCAGCCCCTCCAGCTCCGCCGGGTCGATCGGGTCGGGGGCCATCACCCGCTCCCACTTCGGCCACTCGGTGTTACGCACGACGACGCTCACCGGGCCGCCCAGGCTGACCCCGTGCCGCAGGCCCCCGAGCAGCTCGATCTCGTCCTGCTCGAACTTCATCCGGGCGCCGCGGCCGTGGCCGAGACGGCGCCGGGCCAGCTCGGCGCCGATGTCCGCACTGGACACCCGGATGCCCGCCGGCAACCCCTCGACCGTCGCAACCAGGGCAGGGCCGTGTGACTCCCCCGCCGTCAACCAACGCACCATGCCCGCCAGTCTTTCACGGCCGGTCCGGTACGAGCTCCCGTCGCGGGCCGGAGATCGCTCAGCCGGCCGGTTCCCAGCCGGCGCCGAGCACCGCGATCAGCGCCCCGGCCAGCAGAAACGGGCCGTAGGCAATGGGATCACGGCGGGACACCCGGCGCAGCGCCAGCAGCACGAGCACCACCACGCCGGAGATCATGGTCGTCGCGACCAGCCACACCGCGACGGCCGACCAGCCCAGCCAGCCCGTCGCCACACCGAGCAGCCCGGCGAGCTTCACGTCCCCCCGGCCCAGCCCGGCTCCCGGCAGCAGGCGCAGGCCCGCGTACAGCAGCCAGGCCACGGCGCCGGCGAGCAGCGCCCGCGGCCAGCGGTCCGGCGCGCCCTCGGCCAGCGCGGGCACGGCGAGCAGCCCGACCAGCACCGGGTAGGAGGGCAGCACGATCACGTCCGGCAGGCGGTGCACCCGCAGGTCCACCGCGGCGAGCACGACCCCGACAACCGTCAGGTACAGGTAGGCGGGCAGACGTCCCGGGTGCGGGTAGGTCGACGCGGCCACCGCGGCGATCAGGGCGGCCGTGACGGCGCTGAGAGCGGCCGGCGCGGGGGCCGCCCGGCACGGCGGCCGGCCGTCCACCGGATCGAAGGAGCCGACGAGCCGGGGCAGCAGCGGGATCGGCACCGCGGCGCAGACCCCGGCCGTCACGGTGGCGGCGACCACCACCGTGCTCACCCGACCGCCCTGCTCACCCGACCGCCGCGGTCACCGGGCTCACCCGGTGCGGCTCGCGACGCGGGCCGACAGCGCCGCGTGCCCGGCGGCGAGCAGGACCCCTTCGTCCACGGGACGGCCGGTGAAGTGGCACACCTGCCCGACCGCCTGGCCGGCCAGCACCTCGAGGCCGCCGACCACCCGCGCGCCGCCGCGGTAGGCGCCGGCCGCCAGCGCCGTGGGCCAGGGGTGGTAGAGCAGCTCCAGCAACGCGCAGGTCACCGGCCAGGGGCGGCGCGCGAGCTCGTCGGTCACCCCGGCGGGGGTGGTGGCGACCACCAGGTCCGGCCCGGCCGGCATCCCGCCGGTCAGGATGTCCCAGGGCAGCGCCGTGACCGAGACCCCGAGCCGGGCACCGATGCCGACGAGTTCGGCGACCGCGCCGGGGCGGCGCGCCACGACGGCGACCCGGGTGGCCCCGCCCCGGGCGAGCGCGGCGACCACCGCCCGCGCCGTGCCGCCGGCCCCGAGGACCAGTGGCTGGACCGGGGCCGCCCCGCCGGTGAGCCGCCGCAGCGCGTACCCGACGCCGTCGACGTCGGTGTTGAACCCGGCGAGCCGCCCGTCCGCCCGGACGACCACGGTGTTCACCGCGCCGAGCAGGGCCGCGGTGGGTTCGACGTCGTCGAGCAGGTCGACCGCCGCGGTCTTGAGCGGCATCGTCAGCGAGACCCCGGCCCAGCCGGGCTCGTCGCGCAGGCGGTCGAGCATGCCCGGCAGGCCGGCCTCGTCGCACTCGATCGCCGTGTAGGTCAGGTCCAGGCCGAGCCGCTCGTAGGCGGCGGTGTGCAGCACCGGGGACAGGGAGTGGCCGATGGGCGAGCCGAGCACCGCCGCCCGCCTGGCGTGCGGACCCGGCCCGGCCGGCTCCGCACGGTCACGAGAGCTGATCACCACGGCTATTCAGCCCCTCCCTGGCGGTGGTATTCGGCCAACGCCTCCTCGAACTCCGCGTCGGTGGTGGCGAAGACCGTCTCGTGCGTCTGCGGCATGGAGACGAAGTAGAACCACGATCCGGGCGCCGGGCTGAGCGCGGACTCGATCGCCCAGGAGCTCGGGTTCGAGATCGCGCCGGGCGGCAGCCCCTCGACCGTGCGAGTGTTGTACGGGTTGTTCGCGCGCAGCTGGGCGTCGCTCAGCGGGCCCTCGTACTCGTCGAAGGCGTACCGGGTGGTCGAGTCCATGTCGATCCGCCGGAAGCGGCCCGTCTCGTCGTTCAGCCGGTTGTAGATGACCCGCGCCACCTTCGGCCCCTCGTCCTGGTTCGCCACCTCCTTCTCGATGATCGAGGCGATGATCACGATGTCCTGGGGCCTGACGTGCCCGGACGCCGCGCGGCCGGCGAGGTTGATCTTCTCGGCATTGGCCCGGAACCGGGCGACCGCCTCCTTGAGCACGTCCACCGGGTCGGTGCCGGGCGCGACGTCGTAGGTCGACGGGAAGAGGTAGCCCTCCAGCCCCGTGGCGTACTCGGGCAGGCCCAGCGACGACGGCTTGCGTGCGATCGCCTCCAGGTCTGCCACCGGCGTGCCCGTGCGTGTGGACAGCTCCTTGAACACCTGCCGGACCGTGTCCCCCGGGCTGATCGTGTACCGGAACAGCGCGGAGGAGGCGTCGTCGAGCAGCGCGTCCAGCGCCGCCGCGGCGCTCATCTTCGAGCGCAGCCGGTAGGTGCCCGGCTGGATCGACAGGGCGCGCTGATCCCGCGACGCGACGTTGACGAAGGCCTGCCGGCTGGCGATCACGTCGGAGGCGGCCAGCCGGCCGGCGATCTCCGACGACGTGGCGCCGGCGGGCACCTGGACGACGACGAGGCCCTCCCCGGACCCCGCGTAGTCGGCCGCGGGCTCCCCGCCGATCCGGCCGACGACCTTGCCGACGCCGAAGATCCCCGCGCCGACCAGGGCGGCGACCACGACCAGGACACCGATCAGCTTCGGCAGGGCCGAACCCGGCCGACGTCCGTCAGACCGCCCCCGGGCCGCGCCGCGCCCGCGGCCACGCCCCGGCGGGCCGGACCCGTCCTCGGGGTCGTCTCCGGCGACGTCGTCGTAGCCGCCGTACGCCCCGTACGCGTCGGCCTCGAAGCCGGCCTCCTCGAGGCCGGCCTCCTCGTAGCCCGCCGGATCGTGCTCATCCGCCGCCAGGCCGGCCCGGTCGCGGCTGCGGCCGCGGTCGTCCGGGCCGCCGCCGCGGCCCCGGCGGGCACCCGTCGCGGCCCGGCGCTGTTCCCCGTACTCCCGGTCGTCGTAGTCGTCGTAGCCCGCGCCGTCGAGCAGCTCGTCGAATCCGTCCCCGTCCCGGATCACGCCGGATCCAGGGGCCGCCCAGTACCGCCCGGGGCGGCGCCGTCGGCTCCCCCGCGTGCCCGGCGGACGTCCAGGTGCTGCTGCAGGATCTGCACTGCTGCCTCCTGATCCACGAGATCACGGCGGGCCCGGGAACGCAGTCCGCGCTCAGCCATTCTGCGATGCGCCACGACCGTGGTCAGCCGCTCGTCGACGAGACGGACCGGCACGGGCGCGACACGCGCGGACAGCAGCTCCGCGTACCGCCGCGCGAGCCGGACGGCCTCGCCCTCCCGGCCGGAGAGGTGACGCGGCAGACCGACGACAACCTCGACAGCGTGCCTGTCCCGAACGATGTCGGCAAGCTCGTCGACGTCCGAAAAGCCACGGCGGGACACATCTCGGCGCAGGGTTGTCACCGGGACGGCGAGCAGACCGTCGGGATCGCTCACCGCCACACCGACCCGCACCGACCCGACATCCACCCCGATCCGCACGCCGCGCCCCGCGTCCGGATCCGGGTCTGTGCTGGAATCCCCGGTGTCGTTCACGCGCCCTGGTCGGCGACCAGCTCGCGCAGCCGGGCGAAGACCTTCGGGATCATGTCCGCGTCGCCACGGCCGCCCTGGGCGACGTCGGGCTTGCCGCCGCCCTTGCCGCCGAGCGCGGCCCAGGAGTGCCGGACCAGGTCGCCGGCCCGCAGGCCGCGGGTGCGCGCGGTCTCGTCGGTCGCCACGACGACGGCCGCGCCGGCCGCCTCGGCGACCGCGACCACCGCCGGCCGGCCGGCGAGCCGGCCACGCACGTCCAGGGCGAGCAGGCGGACGTCGTCGGCCGGGGTGCCCGCGGGCACCTGCGCGGTGACCAGCGCCACGCCGGCCACGTCCTCGGCGCCGGCGGCGAGCGCCGCCGCGCCGGCCAGCACCGCCTGCGCCCGCAGCCGCTCCAGCTCCTTCTCGGCGTCACGCAGCCGCCCGACGATGTCGGCGACCCGGTCGGCGAGCTCGTCCGGACGGGCCTTGAGCGCGCTGGAGAGCTGCGAGACGAGCACGTGCTCGCGGGCCAGGAAGCGGAAGGCGTCCATGCCGACCAGCGCCTCCACCCGGCGGGTCCCGGCCGAGATGGACGACTCGGACAACAACTTGATCGCGCCCAGCTGGGCCGAGCTGGCCACATGGGTGCCACCGCACAGCTCGCGGGCGTAGTCCCCGACGTCCACGACGCGGACCCGGTCGCCGTACTTCTCACCGAACAGCGCCATCGCGCCCAGCCGGCGCGCCTCCTCCTGGGAGGTGACGTACCAGCGGACCTCCAGGTCCCGCAGGGCGATCTCGTTCACCTCGTCCTCGACGTCGGCGAGGACGGAGTCGGGCACCGCGCCGAGCGCGTGGAAGTCGAAACGCAGCCGGCCCGGCGAGTTCAGCGACCCGGCCTGCGTCGCGGACTCGCCGAGCGCCCGGCGGAACGCGGTGTGCACGAGATGGGTGGCGGTGTGCGAGCGCGACACCGCGCGCCGGCGCTCGACGTCGACCTCGGCGAACACGTCCGCCCCCACCCGCAGCTCGCCGCCGAGGATCTTGACCCGGTGCATGACCAGGTCGGGCACCGGGCGCTGGACGTCGAGCACCTCGGCCTCGCCGCCGTCGAACCGGATCCGGCCCAGGTCGGCCTCCTGGCCACCGCTCTCGGCGTAGAAGGGGGTCGTGTCGAGCAGGATGCCGACCTCGTCCCCCTCGCCGGCCGCGGTCAGGCTGCCCCCGTCGCCGATACCGACGATGCCGACGATGCCGGACTCGCGCCCGAGCTCGGTGTAGCCGGTGAACGTGGTCGGGCCGGAGGCGGCGAGGATCGGCCGGAAGGCGGAGAGGTCCAGGTTGCCGATCCGCCGGGACGCCCGGTCGGCCTTCGCCGTCTGGCGCTGGCGCTCCATCAGCCGGCGGAAGCCCGCCTCGTCCACGGTCAGGCCCGCCTCGGACGCCATGTCCATGGTCAGGTCGATCGGGAACCCGTAGGTATCGTGCAGCCGGAACGCCGACTCGCCGCTGAGCTGGGACGACCCGCTGGACCGGGCCTGGGTGACCGCGGTGTCGAAGAGGCTGGTGCCCGTGCGCAGCGTCTCCAGGAAGGCCGTCTCCTCGGCGACCGCGACCGCCGTGATCGCCTCGGCCTGGTCGACCAGCTCCGGGTAGATCGGGCCCATCGCCGCGCGGACCACGCCGAACAGCTCGGCCATGACCGGCTCGCGGGCGCCGAGCAGCCGGGCGTCACGCACCGCCCGGCGCAGCATCCGCCGCAGCACGTACCCGCGGCCCTCGTTGGACGGCGAGACACCGTCCGAGATCAGCATCGCCGCGGTCCGGGTGTGGTCGGCGACGACCCGCAGCCGGACGTCGGCCGCCGGGTCGGCGCCGTAGCGGGCACCGGTGAGCCGGCCGGCGGCGTCCAGCACCGGACGGGAGATGTCGATCTCGTACAGGTTCTCGACACCCTGCAGGATGGTGGCCATCCGCTCCAGGCCCATCCCGGTGTCGATGTTGCGGGCGGGCAGGTCGCCGACGATCTCGTAGCCGTACTCGCTGCCCTCGCCCCGGGCGAACTGCATGAAGACGAGGTTCCAGATCTCCAGGTAGCGGTCCTCGTCCGCCTCCGGGCCGCCCTCGCGCCCGTACGCCGGGCCGCGGTCGAAGTAGATCTCGCTGCACGGGCCGCACGGGCCGGGCACGCCCATCGACCAGAAGTTGTCCTTCTTGCCGCGCCGCTGGATGCGCTCGGCGGGCAGCAGGGTGCGCCAGATCGACTCGGCCTCGTCGTCGTCCAGGTAGACGGTGGCCCACAGGTCGTCGGGGTTGAAGCCGTAGCCGTCGACGATCAGCTCGAAGGCGAACGGGATCGCCTCGGCCTTGAAGTAGTCGCCGAAGGAGAAGTTCCCGCACATCTGGAAGAAGGAGGCGTGCCGGGCGGTGCGGCCGACGTTGTCGATGTCCACGGTCCGCACGCATTTCTGCACGCTGGTCGCGCGGTTCCACGGCGCCTTCAGGTCCCCGAGGAAGTAGGGCTTGAAAGGAACCATGCCGGCGTTCACCAGCAGCAGGGTCGGGTCCTGCGCCACCAGGGACGCACTCGGGACCACGGTGTGACCCCGCTCGGAGAAGTGGTTCAGAAAGCGGCGGCGGATCTCGGCCGTGTCCATCGGTTCACGTCGTCCAGGGTCGTCGGGATAAGGCACCCGGCCACCCCGCCGACGCCGGGCCTGCGCCCGGGGTCGGCCGTGACCGGTCGGAGGTCATGGCCGGCGCGCGCCGGGGACCAGACGCATCGTCCGTTCCGGGTCGAACTCGTCAGGACCCGGGGCAGCGGCGTCCTGGTCACTCGCGGCTGCCCCCGTGCTGGTGGCGGCACCCGTGCTCGTCGCGACGCCGGTGCTCTCGCCGGCGTCGGAGCCGTCCGCGCCGTCGAGGCCGAGCGCGGAGCGGATCTCCTCCTCCCGCTCGGCCATCGCCTCGCCGACGTCGGCGGCGAACTCCCGCACCGACTGTACGAGAGACCCGGCCAGACTCGTCGGCGACAGCGAGGAGACCGCGCGGGCCACCTGGCGCACCACCAGCACCCCGGTGGCCGCGCCGAGGGCGACGTAGAACATCCTCGTCCCCATCAGCGACGACCCCGGACACCCGCGCCGGACGCGGTGACCTCGGGCGCGCGGCGCGCGGCCCGGCGCTGCGACTTCTCCGCCTTCATCTCGGCCGACACGCGCGCGCTGACATCCGCCTTCGCCCGCTTCGCGACCGCCTGGCGCACGCCGTAGCTGAACGCGGCGACCCGAACGATCGGCCCGCCCAGCGTGGCGGCGAACAGCGACGTCAGCGACGAGACGTTCGTGGTCACCGTCTGCACGTTGGCCGTGATCGCGTCGATCCGGTCGAGCTCCTTGTTGACGTGGGCGAGCGCGACGTTGACCTCGTCGACGGTCGCCCCCGCCTGCCGGACCCGGGCGGTGCCCTCGTCGATCACGATCCCGGTCTGCCGAACCCGGGCCGCGGCCTCGTCGAAGATCTTGCCGAGCTTGTACAGGACGTAGCAGGCGAAGAGCACGAGCACCGCGAACGCCCCAGAGGCGATCAGGCCCGCGACCGCACCACCGGACATGTGCTTCGCCTCCATCGTTGTCGGTAACGCCTGTGTGGATGACGCCTGTGTCGGTGCCGCCTGGTGGCACCGACCACCGGGGCCGGCCGGCCGCCGCGCTCCGACGGGCCACCCCGCCGCCCCACCTGCCACCGCGGCCGTTACGCCGTCCGGTGCGGCGCCCTCGTACGGCGCCGGGTGGCATGCTGGTGCTGTTCGCCAGTGACCTTACCGACCGGTGTGCACGCACCACCGGTAACCCCCGGGGCGTCCGTGTCCGTCCCCGGTCGGACGGGCCGGCGCCGGGCGGTCAGCCGGAGGCCTCGGCCGGGGGGTCCGGCGACTGTCCCCGCAGGACTCCGCGCAGCCGCAGGAGCCGCTCCCCCGCCCGACGCTCGAACCCGTGCCCGGTCGGGTGGTAGTAGTCCGACCCGGCGAGGACGTCCGGCGCGTACTGCTGTCGGACCACCCCGTCCGGGTGATCGTGCGGATACCGGTAGCGCTCGCCGTGACCCAGCCGCGCCGCGCCCGGGTAGTGCGCGTCGCGCAGATGCGGCGGCACCGGCCCGACCCGGCCCGCCCGGATGTCGGCCGTCGCCGCGTCCAGCGCCATGATCACCGCGTTCGACTTCGGCGCGAGGGTCAGATGGATCACCGCCTGGGCCAGGGCGAGCCGTGCCTCCGGGAGCCCGACGAGATCGAGGGCCTGAGCCGCCGCCACGGCGACCCCGAGCGCCCCGGGATCGGCCATCCCGACGTCCTCGCTCGCCAGGATGATCATCCGGCGGGCGACGAAACGCGGGTCCTCGCCGGCTTCCAGCATCCTGGCCAGGTAATGCAGTGCCGCGTCGACGTCGCCGCCACGCATCGACTTGATGAAGGCGCTGACGATGTCGTAGTGCTGGTCGCCCTCCCGGTCGTAGCGGACGGCGGCGCGGTCCACCGCCCGTTCGAGCAGCTCGAGCTCGAGCCGGACGGGACCGGCCGCGGCAGGATCCGCCGCGGCCGCGGCCGCGGCCGCCGCCGCGAGCGCCGCCTCCGCGCCCGCCTCGAGCGCGGTCAGCGCGCGCCGCGCATCCCCGCCGGCGACGCGGACCAGGTGCTCGCGGGCCTCCTCGGCCAGCACGAGGCGCCCGCCGTAGCCGCGCGGATCGGTCACCGCGCGCTCCGCCAGTTCGGCGATGTCGCTGTCGGTCAGGGGCTCGAGAGTCAGCAGCAACGATCGGGAGAGCAACGGGGAGACAACGCTGAAGAAGGGATTCTCCGTGGTCGCCGCGACCAGCGTCACCCACCCGCGTTCCACCGACGGGAGCAGCGCGTCCTGCTGGGTACGGGTGAACCGGTGCACCTCGTCGATGAACAGGACCGTCCGCACTCCGGACATCGACAGCGTCTCCCGGGCCTCGTCCACCACCGCGCGGACGTCCTTGACACCCGCGGTGACGGCCGAGAGCTCACGGAACCGCCGCCGGGTGGCCTGGGAGACGATGTGCGCCAGCGTGGTCTTCCCGGTGCCGGGCGGCCCCCACAGCACCACCGAGGTCGTCCCGCCGCCCTCCACCAGCCGGCGCAGCGGGCTGCCCTCCGCCAGCAGGTGACGCTGCCCGACGACCTCGTCCAGGCTGCGCGGGCGCAACCGGGCGGCGAGCGGGCCGGAGGAGGCCAGCGTCTCGGCCAGCTCCGCGTCGAAGAGACTCACCCTCCCACCGTACGACCGAGGTCCGACACCATTACGTGAGCCGGCGGACGGCGAGCACTCGGCCGCGCGACCCGGCGGACGGCGGCAGCTCGGACGGCGGCAGCTCGGACGACAACCACGCCGAGGGCCACCGCGCGACATCCGGCCTCCACGGGCCCTCCGGAGATCATCGCTGCCCGTGGTGGGCGTCACCCGTCCAGCCGACCGGATCGGCCGGGCGCCGCTGGTCCAGCGGATCACGCCAGTCTCCGGTGCCCCGCCGGTCCGCGGTGTCGCCGGTCGCCGCGCTGGGCCGTCCAGGCGGCCTGGTCACCGGTCTCGGGCCATCCGCCACCGGCACCACGGCCGACCGGCCCAGGCCGCTCGGGCCCACCACGGCCGACCGGCTCCAGCCGCTCGTCCACATCCGCCCGGCCTACCGGCTCCAGCCGCTCACCCGCGCCGACCCGGCCGGCGTCATCGGCGCGCTGCCGGTGGGACGGGCCGCCCCCGACCCGCTCGGAAGCCGGCCGGGGCCCGCCGCG
Source organism: Parafrankia discariae (assembly GCF_000373365.1). Classification (NCBI taxonomy): domain Bacteria; kingdom Bacillati; phylum Actinomycetota; class Actinomycetes; order Frankiales; family Frankiaceae; genus Parafrankia; species Parafrankia discariae. Next base: position 4,165 of record NZ_KB891218.1, on the reverse strand, counting down.
ACGGCGGCTGCGCTCCTGCGCCGAGGAGAACGGATCGGAATAGGTGACCCCACCGAGCGCGGCGAAGATCACGACCGCGAGCACGGAGAAGGCGATCACGCACACCAGCATCGCCAGGGTGATCGGGTCCGCGCCGGTGACCGGGGCCACCACGGCGGTCGTCTGGACCTGCGTCGCGGCCATCGCCGTGTAGTGCATCCCGCAGACGGCCACGGCCATGACCAACGAGGCCAGCGCGACATGCAGCCCGGTGGTCACCCGGAAGGTGATCCACAACGCGGCCAGCGCGGCGGCGATGGCGATGCCGACAGAGAGGGCCACCAGCCCTCGTCGGTAGCTGATGTCACTTCCGACGCGCATCGCGGCCATACCCGTGTAGTGCATCGCGGCGACGCCGAGGCCGGCGACGACACCACCGGCGGCCAGCCGCAGCGGGCTGTCCGGGCGCCGGGCCACCAGCGACAGGCCCACCGCGGAGACGGCGATCGCGATGAGCAGGGACAGCCCGGTCAGCGGCAGGTCGTACCGAACGTCGCGGTTGTCGACCTGGTAGCCGATCATTCCGATGAAGTGCATGGACCACATCGCGCCACCGCCGAGCGACACCGCGGCCAGCAGCGTCCACCGCAGCCGCGCCCGCCCCTGGGCGGAAGGTATCCGCATCGCGCTCACCAGCGCGGCGAACGAACCGATCACGGCCAGCAGTAATGACACCACGACGAACAGAAGATCCTGACTCGAATGCTGATGAGCCACCTGCACCGTGATCAATTTCCCCCCAGACCAGCGAAAAGACGCTCATTCCTAACACAAGTTCTCAGTTAGCGAAAAGTTGCTCGCCGAATTACACGGGCGGAAGTAACGCAGACCGCGCCGAGCCGCGGCGGCCCGAGATCAGGACTTCGGTCCCTACGGTGACAGGCCGGAGACCTCTTGTGGCAGGCGACTCATCCGTCGCGACGGAGTCAATTTGTCACCCTGAGTAGCAAGCCGCTACCCTCGGCTCCGACGAGCATCCCTGCGGAGCGGGGCCCCGAGACCGGCCCGCCAGCCTCCCGAGATCGCCCCGTTCCTTCTCCCGAGATCGCCCCGTTCTTTCCGCGACCCACCGGCCGCGGACCCTCCGCGAATTCCATCCGTCCCGGCGCGCAACCCAGCGGGTGGTCAGTGAATATGAACGCGGATACCCTGACCCGGCACTCCGGAGTGGTTCACGGGCCGAGAACGGGGGCGGGGCGCGACCACCGCGTATCAGCGGCCCGGAAGTGCGTCGTTTTTCCGCCCGAACGGTCGAACGGGATGTAGGTGGCCTGTAAGTGCCGGTCCCGGTGGATGGCATGGGCCACACGGCCGGATGTCGAGAGCCCGGCCCGGTCCACCACCGACGACACCGCCGCACGCCGCGTCGACGGCACGACGGAAGCCGCCACGCAGTGGAAACAGCCGGGCTACGCGCATTCTCGGCCGGGCGGGCATCCACCGGTCACGCTTCCGGGCCACCGTGACACGAAGCGGCGGAGCTGCACAGATGCCAAACCGACGCGCCCCGGGCCCACATGGGTAGCTGCAATCGGTTGACTGGAGCCCCTTATCTGGAACACGCTTCCGATGCCGGGGGGCAAACGTCGGTGCCGTCTACCGGGAACTCTCCGGAACGGTACGGAACACGTCCGGAAAGGAATCCGAGCACACTGTGGGTGTCATCGCGAACGCCGTCGACAGGTCGCCGGCGCGACGCTGACCGCCCGCCGTCGGAGCAGTCACGGCGACGCCGGAAAATCCGGCGTCGGCCAACGAGTTCATCCGGAGGAAGAGCAGTGTCTGACGGGCTATCGCCGGCCGGCCGGAATACAGCGTCCGGCACGTTCCACGGCGCAGCACGGACTTCTCCACGCGGCGCCGCGCCCGCCGCCGGCCCCGCCCTCGGCGGCGGGCACGCCGCGGGCCGCCGCGCCGCCACCGGCGGCCGCCCGGAGGACGGCGGGGCGGTCGGCCTCGTCGTCGGCGAGCCGGAGGAACCGACCTCTCGGTTCGGGCAGCGCACCCTCGCCTCGAGGCTGGCGCGCACCATCGAGCTGGAGATCATCCGGCGCGGCTGGCCGGTCGGCGAGGGGCTCGGGTCGGAGGCCCAGCTCATGGAGCGCTACCAGGTCGGGCGGTCGGTGCTGCGTGAGGCCGTCCGGCTGCTGGAGAGCCGTTGGGTGGCTCGCCCGCGGCCCGGCCCCGGCGGCGGCCTCGTGGTGACCGCGCCCGACCACGACGGCGTCCGCGACGTCGCCCGGGTCTATCTCGACTTCGCCCGCGCCCGGCCAGAGCACCTCTGCGAGACCTGGTCCGCCCTGGAGGCAGTGGCGGTACGCAGGCTCGCCGAACGGATCGACACGGCCGGCCTGACCCGGTTGCGCGGCGCGCTCCAGCCGGCCGCGCCGGCCGGGCGGGCGGCGGGAGCGCGTTCGCGGCCGCGGTCGGCCGGCACCCGCCCGGCGCCGGTCGCCGCGGGCTTCACCGGGGAGGCCCCGGTGCTGTTGCACCTCGAGATCGCCCGGCTGGCGGGCAATCCGGCCGCCGAGCTGTTCATCCGGGTTCTGGCGGACCTCGCGCATCCCCGCGAGGAGGCCGACCGGCTCGGGCAGTGGTGGCAGCACCCGCTGCACGCCGAGATCGTCGACGCGATCACCCGCGGCGAGGGCGCGCTCGCCGAGCACCTCGCCCGGTCCTGCATCCGGCGGCACGTCGAGGAGGCGACCGCCCACCGGCACTGACGCCGCCAGCACCGCACCGCACCGCCGGCACCGGCGCCGGTGTCGCCGCCGGCACCGGCACCATCGCTGAACGCCATAGCGGCGAAACGGATAGCGCGGCGTCGAATACACCGGCGATTGCGCGGGTATCGGTCGACCACAGCGGATCGCGGCCACGCGGCCACCATGCCGGTACTCGCGCCGCGGTTGACGCCGCGGGGTCTTGTGCGCACAGCCGTACTCGGACAACCACCCGCACGACTTGTTGCCCGCACCGCTCATGCCCGCACTGCTCATCCCCGCACCGCGGTTGCCCACACAACCAGGTCGGACAACACGGCTGGACAGCACCGCCCGGCCGCACCACCGGCCCGACTACACCGCCCGTCAGCGACGACCTACAACGACGGCGGACAACGACCCTCGACAACGGCGACCGACAACTGCCACGGACACCTTTGGTCGACATCAGTGTCGAAGACCGGAAGGACCACGCGAACAGGGTGCGCTCGGCAGTCTCCTCATTGCGGAACGTGTATCATTCTTCCGCCGGGCACCAAGCGGGCACCGGCAACGGGCGGGCATCTAGGCCGGCCGCACACCTGAACCGGCGGGAACGCGGAATGCCCGCGGTGCGATGAGCCGCGTCCGTTCGGAGAGGCACGGAAGAATGACATTAGCCGAGCACCAGCGCGGTGGCAGGACGGCAAAAGTCCCGGGCGGCCGTGCCGCGGCCACTGGCGGCCCGCTCGGCGGTGGCCTCGGTCAGCAGGTCCGCGTGCCCAAGACCGCCGAACTCGTCGCGGCCCAGCTCCGCCGCCAGATCGTCCGTGGTGAGCTCGTCGAAGGCGACGCCCTACCCCCCGAAGCCGTCCTCATGGAACAGTTCGGCGTCTCCCGACCCACCCTGCGCGAAGCCTTCCGCGTCCTCGAATCCGAAGCCCTCATCTCCGTCCGCCGAGGCGCCCACGGCGGCGCCCGCGTCCACACCCCCGACGGCCAGGTCGCCGCCCGCTACGCCGGCCTCGTCCTCGAACACCGCCACACCACCCTCGCCGACGTCCACACCGCCCACACCCTGCTCGAACCCGCCGCCGTCCGACTCCTCGCCACCCACCACACCGACACCACCCTCACCACCCTGCACACCGCCCTCACCCACCCCGACCCCACCCACTTCCACCACCAACTCCTCGAACACGCCGGCAACCAGACCCTCACCATGATCGCCGGCATGCTCCGCCACATCCTCGACACCCACACCACCCTCCCCACCCACACCACCCCCCACAACCACCACGACCACACCCACCTCCTCGACCTCATCGCCCGCCACGACACCGACGCCGCCGAAACCCACTGGCGCACCCACATCGCCACCATCCCCAGCCAGTCACCCAGCACCGTCATCGACCTGCTCGGCG
>NZ_KB891217.1 GCF_000373365.1 Parafrankia discariae | reverse complement strand
TTTGCCGTATCCGTTTCGGCCTTTCGGCCCCGGCTGCGGCGACTCGGTTAAGTTACCGAGACTTTCGGGTTTGTGTCAAATCACTCCGGCCGAGCCGGTGACCGCCACGCTTTTCAAACCTTACCGCATCGCTTTCGGGCCTCTTCCTCGGGGGGTCGATGCCCCCTCGGAGGATCCTGGCCCGCCAACGCCCTGGACTGTTCGTCCTGGGTGGGCGGCGAGATGGAACTATACACGAGCGATCCACGGGGGTGTGCGGACCACCCCGGCACATGCAATCCAGGCCTGAGCCGGCCGGACGAAGGCGGCGGCGGTCGACGAGCACGGTCGGCAGGACATCCGGGTCAACCACGGCTGTCCCGGTCTCATCCATACCGATGTCGCGATGGTCGACGACGCCGTCCAGGCGCTCCCGCGGCTACGGTGCCTGCCGGGCGCCGACGCGGCGTACCGGGCCAGGTTCGCCGCCCGACCCTCCGCGTTCGTCGGCCCCTCTTCGGCGCCCGGACGGACCGGGGCTCCTGGTCCTCCAGCTCGGGAGGTACACCGACCCCGCGGAGCCAAGCGGCATCCCGTCCAACGTCGAGCCGCGTCCCCGGGTGCCCCGGCTCGCGGTCCTGGAGCTGGCCGACGGGTTCGTCACCCAGGCCGGCCTGGACGGAGCGCGAGGCGCCGCCGCGCCGTCCCGCCGCACCCCCGCGCTCCTCCAGTGCCTCCGCGGCACCGGTCGGAATCCTCCGGGAGAACCGCCGCCCGAAGCCGCGGGTGGGTTCCGGCGACGTTGACAGGCTCCTGGGCGGGCGAAGGGTTGCTATTGCCAATTACGCGCCGCGTGCGTGGCCGCCGGTAAAGGTGATCATCTCCGGGGCCGACGCGAGCGGCCAAGAAAGAGCGCGACGGGGAGATCATGACGACCGTTGATCTCTATTTGGATGTCATGTGCCCGTGGGCATACCAGACGAGCAAGTGGATCAGAACGGTCCGTGCCGAGCGGGATATCCAGGTGACGTGGCGGTTCTTCTCCCTGGAGGAGGCCGAGCACAAGCCGGGGAAAAAGCATCCGTGGGAACGCCCGTGGTCCTACGGCTGGTCGCGGCCGCGCGTCGCCGCGTTCCTGCGCCGCGAGGCCGACGGCAACGCCGAGGTCGAGGTCGACCGGTTCTACGCGGTCGCCAGCCGGATGCTGCACGAGGACGGGACGGCGGTCCACACCCGTGAGGGGATCGACGCGGTCGGGTGGCCGCGGCCGGGTCCTTCGACGACTGCGGCGTGTGGCGGGGCAGACAGGTCTCGATGAGGTCGGTCCACCTGCACATGATCCAGGAGTACGCCCGGCACAACGGCCACGCGGCCATGATCCGCGAGCTCCTCGACGGCACCGTCGGTCTCTGACCATCTCCGACAACCGCCGCCGGTGGCCGCCCGGCTACCGGCGTTGACAGGCCTCGTGCCGCGGCCGACAGTTGCCGCCATGCCCGCCGACGTGACCCCGGAGCGCCTGTCGAAGACCGCCTACGACAAGGAGCTGGCCCGGCTGCAGACCGAGCTGGTGCGCATGCAGGAATGGATCGTCCACACCGGGCGGCGGGTCGCCGTCGTCATGGAGGGCCGGGACACCGCCGGCAAGGGCGGGGTCATCAAACGCATCACCGAACGTCTCAACCCCCGCCATTTCCGGGTCGTCGCCCTCGGCACACCGACCGAGCGGGAACGCAGCCAATGGTACTTCCAGCGCTACATCACCCATCTGCCGGCGGGCGGCGAGATCGTGTTCTTCGACCGGAGCTGGTACAACCGCGCGGGGGTGGAACGGGTGATGGGTTTCTGCACGGACGAGGAATACGAGGAGTTCCTGCGGACGTGCCCGCAGCTGGAACGCGCGCTGGTCCGGTCCGGGCTCACACTGGTGAAGTACTGGCTTTCGCTGAGCGACGCCGAGCAGGAGCGCCGCTTCGCGGACCGGATCAGGAACCCGGAGAAGCGCTGGAAGCTCTCCGACATGGACCTGCAGGCCCGCGCCCACTGGGTCGACTACGCCGAGGCCAAGGACGAGATGTTCGCCTTTCCGGCGGCGCCAGCGCCTAGCGCGTAGCGGAGCGCCCTGGGGTTGCTGAGATGGCCGCGAGCGCCTGGGGCGCAATATACGTCAGTAGCCAGCCCGTGCCGCGAGGCGCTCAGAGGGTCTGAGACGCCCTCGCACCACCAGACCTACCCCACGCCCTACCCCGCGCTGCGACCGGTGTGCTGGCGACACTTCGCCGCTGGCACGCCTGCCACCCCCCGCCGAACTACACCTGTGACGGCCGCGACGGCTGGACGCATCACAGGGGCCGCGATGGCCACGGCACGGAGGGTGGGCGCGATGCCCGACAGCGAGCAGACCAGCGACAGCACCAGCCGCCGGCCACGCATCCACCCGAAGATCACCCACTTGGCGGTCCCGATCGACTCGGTGAAGCCGTACCCGGGGAACGCCCGCACCCACAACGACGCCGAGCTCCGCGGCTCCCTCATCGAGCACGGCCAGTTCCGGCCGCTCGTAGTCAACGAACCGACCAGGGAGATCCTCGCCGGGAACGGGACCTGGGAGCAGGCCCGCGCGCTGGGCTGGGATGAGATCGCGGTCACGTGGGTGGATGTTGATCCCCTCCAGGCCAAGAAGATCAACCTGGTGGACAACCGGCTCGGCGACCTCGCCGGGTATGACGATCGTCTCCTCGCCGAGCTGATCGGCAGCCTGGGCGACGACCTCACCGGCACCGGCTACACCGCCAACGACCTCGACCAGCTGATCAAAGGTCTCGACGGGCCGGACGCCCCGGACGACTTCCCCGACTACGGCGACGACATCCCCACCGACCACCAGTGCCCGAAGTGCGGCTACGAGTGGTCCGGGAAGACAGCGTGACCCAGGCCAGCAAGCCGCCGTATGGGGTCCCGACCATGGCCGAGATCCGCGAGCTGCCACCGAACGGGCTGCGGGTCGTGTCGACGTTCTCAGGGACAGGCGGATCATGCCTCGGGTTCCGGATGGCCGGCTACCGCATCCTCTGGTCGAACGAGTTCGTCCCGGCCGCACGCGCCAGCTACAAAGCGAACGCCGACCCGGCCACGATCCTCGACGCGAGGGACATCCGCCAGGTCACGGCCGAGGAGATCCTGACCGCGACCGGCCTGACGGCCGGCGAGCTCGACGTGTTCGAGGGCTCCCCGCCGTGCGCGGCGTTCTCGACGGCCGGGTCACGGGAGGCGAAGTGGGGCACGGTCTCCGACTACTCGGGGACCAAGCAGCGAACGGATGATCTCTTCTATGAATATGCCCGGCTCTTGGAAGGGCTCCAACCGCGGGCGTTCGTCGCGGAGAACGTGTCTGGTCTAATTAAGGGCACTGCGAAGGGCTACTTCAAACTGATCCTTGCTCGGCTGCGCGATTGCGGGTACCGGGTTGGTGCGCGGCTCCTTGACGGCCAATGGCTCGGGGTGCCCCAGGCCCGCCAGCGTCTGATCTTCGTCGGTGTGCGGGAGGACCTCGACCGCGATCCGGTGTTCCCCGCGCCGCTGCCGTACCGGTACTCAGTCCGGGACGCTCTGCCCGAGCTCTCTGGCTACCTTGGCACGAGCAAAGGCCGCCGGGGTCTCGATAGTCCGGCCCCTACCGTGATGAGTCATAACCGGCTAGGCACTCACAGCGAGATTAGCGTCTTGCCGGGAGACCCGACCGGCCCGTCGCTCCAGGTCCCTGGCCTGCGCAGTCGGCAGGATGGCGTCGTTGCGGTTGGCGGAAATGGGAGATTCGGGCAGGAGGTATGGCAGATCCCCGACCTGCCAGCGAAGACGATCGGCTCGTCGCCGAATGCTGGTAATGGCCGGGTCGGCCCCGGGGATATTGTCGTGGGACCGGAAGATATCGGCCGATACGCGATCGGCCGCGAATGGGAGAAGCTCCGTCCCGGAGAACAATCGGAACGCTACTTCCAGCTTGTTCGCGCAGACCCGAACCGACCCTCTCCCACGATCACTTCTCGTGGCGGAGGCGAAGGCGTCGCCGCAGTCACGCATCCCACCGAGCGCCGGAAGTTCACGATCCCGGAGCTGCGAAGGATCTGCGGTTTCCCGGACGACTTCGAGTTGGTGGGGACCTTCGGGCAGCAGTGGGAACGGCTCGGCCGGGCAGTGCCGCCGGTCATGATGCGGGCGGTCGCCGAGGCCCTGCGAGACCGGGTACTGACATGACCGAACGACTCATCGCGGTGGGGCACCTCACTACCAGGCGGCGGGTCGCGTGGCGGTCCCCTGACCTGCCAGCACCGTCGATCCTCGCGGACGGGCCGGCCGGCGGGCGGCGAAACGCAGCCGGGGACGTCGAGCTGGGCGGCACCGGTTGGATCATCGTTGCTCGGGTTCCCGACGACGGGCCGGTCTCGCCGTGTGCGGGGTAGTCGCTGGGGTCGGCCCGGCTGATCTCGGCCCTGCGGTGGATGCGCTGCACCATCGGGGCCCGGATGCCCGCGGGCTGACGACGGTAGCCGGGGTGAGCCTGGGACACACCCGCCTGGCGATCCTCGACGTTGACCCCCGCGCGAACCAGCCGTACACCTCGGGGCCGGTGCGGCTGGCCTACAACGGCGAGCTGTGGAACTTCCAGGAGCTACGGGCCGAGCTCGCGGCCGGCGGCGCCGAGTTCACCACGACCGGAGACACCGAGGTCGTGGCGGCCGCGCTCGCCGTCTGGGGTGCGGGCGCGCTCGACCGGTTCGAGGGGATGTTCGCGGCAGCGTGGACGACCGGTGACGGGCTGCTGCACCTGGCCCGGGACCGATACGGGGAGATCCCGCTGCACTGGGCGGCGTCCCGGGCACAGTCGTACGCGGCCAGCGAGATCAAAGCACTCCGGGTCCTGGGCGTAGGACTCGACGCTATCCGCGACGTCGAGCCGGGCGAGCACCTCACCATCGGCCCGGCCGGCACGGTCGAGCGTGAGCGGTGGTACCGCACCCCGGCAGCGCCGGTCGTGGTCGACCTGCCTGCGGCGGCCGTTGAGCTGCGGGCCCGGCTCGCCGCGGCGGTGGACGCCCGGTCGGTCAGCGACCGGCCGGTGTGCACCCTGCTGTCTGGTGGGATCGACTCGGCGGCGATCGCGGTCGAGCTCGCCCGCACCTGCCGGGACCTGGTCGCCTACACCGCGGTGTACGACCCGCGGTCGCGGGACCTGCGCTGCGCCCGGCAAGTCGCGGCGGCGCTCGGCATCCCGCTCGTCGAGGTGGCGGTTCCGGCGCCGACCGCTGACGACCTCGCCGGCGTGGTGCGTCGGATCGAGCTCGACAGCAAGGCGCAGGTGGAGATCGGGTGGCCGTGCCTGCGTCTCGCGGCCGCGATGGCCGGCAACGGGCACCGGGTGACGTTCTCCGGCGAGGGGTCCGACGAGTTGTGGGCGTCGTACGGGTTCGCCTACCACGGGCTGAAAACCGCCGGCTGGCACCCCTACCGGCGGGACCTGTTCGCGACACAGGCCCGGCGGAACTTCCCCCGAGCGAACAAGGCGTTCATGGCGTACGGGGTGGAGATGCGGTTGCCGTTCCTGCACCGGCCGGTTGTCGAGTACGCGCTGAGCCTGCCCCGGCACGCAGTGCAGGACGGGAAGGCCCGGCCCAAGGCCGTGTTGCAGGACGCCTACGCCGGGGCCCTGCCAGGTGAGGTGCTGCGCCGGCCGAAGGTCGCGTTCCAGGACGGCATGGGGATCAAGACGGCGGCGGGTCGGGCGGTGACGGCGCCGGTCCGGTTCTACCGGGCTGAGCTGCGGGCAGCGTACGCATGAGCGGGATCGTGCCGGATGCTCCGGGTGGGTGGGAGTTCACCCCGGAGGTGGCCGCCGAGTTCGACGGGCATGTGACCGACAGCGTGCCGTACTACGACCAGGTGCAGGATCTGGTGGCGCAGCTCGCTGACTGGCATGCCCCGGACGGTGCGACGGTCGCGGACCTGGGCGCGGCGACGGGGACGACCTGCGCGCGGATCCAGGGCCGGCACCCGGGCCGGGCGCTGGGGCTGCACCTGTACGACGAGTCCGCGGCGATGCTCGACCTGGCCGCCGAGCGTCTGCCGGGCGCGGTCCTGCACCCGGGTGATCTGCGGGGCGTAGAGCTTGACCATCCTCCGGCGGGGATGACGCTCTGCCTGTTCACGCTCCAGTTCTTCGACCCGGACAGCCGGTTGCACCTGCTGATGCGGGCCCGGCACGCCGCCGCTGTCGACGGGGTGCTCGTCGTCGCGGAGAAGCTCCACCTGCCTGACGCCGGCTGGGCGGAGACCGCGGTGGCGGTGTCGCACGACTACAAGGCAGGCCGGGGTGTTCCCGCCGAGGAGATCCGCGCGAAGGAGCGGGCGTTGCGTGGGGTGCTGCGGCCGTGGACGGATGAGCAGAACCGGGCTGCGATCAGCGCCGCCGGGTGGACCCGACTCACGGTGCTGTGGCGGTGGCATCAGTGGGTGCTGTACGGGGCGTACGCCCGCGAGGCAGGGCCGGTCTAATGCGGGCCTCCCTGCTTACCGACGACGTCGCGGCGAAGCTCTGCGCCGCGATGCGGGTCGGCTCGTACCAGGTCGAGGCGGCCCGGTTCGCGGGGATCGGCCAGAACACCTTGACGACGTGGCTGCGCAGGGGCCGGGACGACATTGCCGCTGGGCGGCTGGATACCGCTCACGCGCGGCTGGTCGCCGAGTTCGAGCAGGCCGAGGCCACGGCGGTGGTTGGTGCGCTGGGGGTAATTCAGCGGGCGGCGGCAGCCGGGGACTGGCGGGCTGCGCTCGCTTGGCTCGGCCGCCGGCACTCCGACCGGTGGGGCGAGAAGGGCCCGGGGACGACGGTCGTCAACGTGGGCGTGGAGCCCGGAGACATCGACCTGGTGAAGGCGGTGCAGGCAGCGCAGGAGAAGGCCGCCGCGCAGGTGGAGACGCTGCGGGCGGCGGCGGCGGCCGGCGAGCTGGACGACACCGCCGGCCCGGCCGCGACCGACAGCGAGGGCCTGGCCGAAGGCGAGGCCGAGGCATGATCGGATACCTCGAGCGGGCGACCGCCGACACCTTCGACCTCAACGCCTACCTGACCGGGGTCGACGCGCGGCTACTCGGTGACCCCGCCGGCCGGCGGGCGCTGACCGCGACGGACCCCCTGCTGTTCGCCCTGCTGTACCTGCCGCACCACATGCGGACGGAGGGCGGCGGGTTCACGTTCGCGGACTTCCACCTGGCGGTATTCCGGCACGCTCTCCGGTGGGTGGCCCGGCCGGCCCAGCCGGCGTCGGAGCGGGATGCCTGGATGGCCCCCCGTAACAGCGGCAAGAGCACGCTGTTCTTCCTGGCGCTGCCTCTGTGGGCGGCGGCCCACGGCTACATCCAGTTCGTGGCCGCGTTCGCGAACTCGGGGAACCAGGCCGAGGCGCACCTGGCGACGTTCAAGAACGAGCTGGACACCAACGCGCTTCTGCGGGAGGACTTCCCCGCGCTGTGCGAGCCGCGGCGGAACGCGCGGGGCGGGACGCTGGCGGACACGAAGATGCTGATCCACCAGAAGTCCGGGTTCGTGTTCTCCGCGCGTGGTATCGACAGCGGCACCCTCGGGATGAAGGTCGGTGAGCACCGACCTGACCTGCTGCTCCTCGACGACATCGAGCGGGACGAGGGGTCCTACTCGGAGCATCAGGCTGCCAAGCGGCTGATCACTCTTCTGGACGCGATCCTTCCGCTGAACGTCTTTGCTCGGGTGGTGCTGGTCGGCACGACGACGATGGCCGGCAGCATCGTCCACCAGCTTGTTCGCACGGTGGCCGAGCCGCACGCGGAAGACCTGGAGACCTGGCCGGTCGAGGAAGGATTCCGGGTCCATCACTTCCACCCGATCATCACTCGGTCGGACGGGTCGCGGCGGTCGATCTGGCCGGCGAAGTGGCCGCTGTCCTACCTGGAAGCGATCGAGCACACGCGCGGGTTCGCGAAGAACTACGCGAACCTTCCCGTGTCGGCGGATGGGGATTTCTGGGGGCCGGGAGACTTCACCTACGCAGATCTTGCGACGCATCGTGAGCTGCTGTCCATCGACCCGGCGACCACCTCCAAGACCAGCAGCGACCCGTACGGGCTCGCGGTCGTGGGCTACAACCGCACGGAGAAACGCTGCGCGGTGACCTACGCGGCCGGGGTCCGGCTGTCCCCCGCGGGCCTGCGCACCCTCGTCATCAACGTCCTGAACCAGCATCCGAAGGTCGGCGCGGTCTTGGTCGAGACGAACCAGGGCGGGGAGGTGTGGGCTGCGCTCCTCCGCCCGCTCCCGGTCCGGTTGCTCACAGTCCACCAGTCCGAGCCGAAGGACGTCCGGGCGGCCCGGTCGCTGAACCACTACCAGCGCGGCCGGGTGCTGCACCCGCACCGGCTGCCGGCGGCCGAGGCGCAGATGACGTCGTACCCGAAGGGCCGCCATGACGACATGGTCGACGCGATCGGCACCGGGGTCTGGTGGTTCCTGGACCGGCCCGCGTCCGCGCCGTCCGGGTCGAGCACGGCCTACGCATGAAGGAGACACAGATGAGCGAAGAGGCGACGGTCCAGGTGGCGCCGGCGGGCACCCGTACGACGTCGCGCCGGTTCGAGCTGCACCGTGACACCGATGTGTCAGGGGTGTCCGGGGTGGGGATCGTCGCGCACGGCGTCGAGTGGCCGGACGGCACGGCGTCGGTCTACTGGCGGGCGGGCGCAGCCGGGTACGCGTCAGCGGTCTTCTGGCCGGATGGCCTTCGCGCGGTCGACACGGTCCACGGCCACAACGGGCGGACCCGGATCGTGTGGCTTGACGCTGACGGGCGGGTCGACCCGTGAGCACCCAGAAGGCGATCGAGGCCGCGCTGACCGCGGACGCCCGGGACCGGGTGGACGGCGACAGCGACGCCGCGGACACGGCTGACCGGTCGATCATCACGCAGTGGGTCGCGATCTCGGCATGGACCGGGATGGAGGACGGGCAGGAGACAGCGGCGCTGCTGCTGCACACCCCGCCGGGGGGGTTGTCGAATTGGCAGCTTCGTGGCCTGCTCACCGAGGCGCTGGCGATCTTCGCTGATGGGGGCGGGTGCACGTGTCAGACCTGAGCGAGGCCGTCGCCGCGATCCGCGAGGCCCGGCCGGCGTACGAGGAGGCGTTGGCGTACTACGAGGGCAAGGTCGGGGAGGTGTTCGCGTCGCGGGCGGTCGCTCACCGGCTACGGAAGTCCGCGCCGCAGTACCGGCTGAACCTGGCCCGGCGGCCCGTGGCCGCCGTCTTGGACCGGCTGACTCTCGCCGCGGTCTCCGCGGAACCGGACGCGGCCGGGACGTGGCTGGAGGAGCAGTGGGCCCGGAACACGATGGGCCTGGACGCGCTCGACGTGCACGAGGCGGCGTGTGTGTTCGGCGACGCCTATGTGATCGTCTGGCCGGGTGAGGTCGAGGGCGACGTCGACATCTTCTTCAACTCGCCGCTGACCACGCGGGTTTTCTACGACGCGGAGAACCCGCGGGTTCGCCGGTACGCGGCGAAGATCTGGCCGGAGGGTGAGCGGCTGCGCGCGAACCTCTACTACCCGGACCGGGTCGAGCGGTACGTGTCGAAGAAGGGCACGACCGATGGGACGGGAGCCGGGGATTTCGAGCCGTACATCGACCCCGACGACGAAGGCGCCGCCTGGCCGGAGAAGCACGAGGCCGGGGAGGTGCCGGTCTACCACTTCCGGACCCGCCGGCCGTACGGGCGGCCGGTGCACGCCGACGCCTACGGCCCGCAGAACGCGATCACCAAGCTGGTCGTGACGCAGATGGAGACCGCGGACTATCAGGCGTTCCCGCAGCGGTACGCCCTGCTGAACGCGGCCACCGACGATCTCGGCGCCGACTATGACGACGACGAGGAAGACGACGGCGTCACCGGTGAGGGCGGCGGCGGCCTGTCGAACCTGCGCGCTGGGGCCGGCGAGCTCTGGCAGCTCCGCAACGTGACCAGCGTCGGCCAGTTCACCGCCGGCTCCGTCGCCGCCGCGCTCGACCCGATCGCGTTCTACATCCGCGCGCTCGGGTTCGTGACGGGAACGCCGGTCCACCAGTTCGAGCCGCGCGGGGACGCTCCGTCTGGGCAGTCGGTCCGGGCGATGGACATGCCGCTGACCCGCTCCGTGGAGCGTCTTCAGGACTCGTTCGGGGTGACGTGGACGCAGGTCGTCGCCGGGACGTTGAGGACGGGCGGGCAGAGCGGGGCCGCTCCTGCGTTGCGGTGGGAGCCAGCAGCAACGGTGGATGACCTTGAGGGTTGGAAGACCATCTCGGAGAAGATCGGCGCTGGGGTGCCGGTCCGCCAGGCCCTGCTCGAAGCCGGGTACACGACGGAGCAGGTCGACGGCTGGCTGTCGGGTGTGACCGATGACGACCTCCGCCGGCACATCGAAATCCTGGCTCTGTTCGGCGACGCGATCCAGAAGCTCGGCGCCGGGGCCGCGCTCGGTGTCGCGGACACAGATCAGATCGCCGGCCTGGTCTCCCATGTCATCGCCCGGCAGCAGGCCGGCGACGCCGAGCAGGCAGGCACTGGCGGATGAGTCAGGCCGAGCTCGCCGCCGGTGTGCACGCCGACCAGTTGGCGCAGGTCGAGGAGGACGCGGCGACGGACGCGACCGATGGTCTCGGCGCGGAGCTGGCGGCGGTCCTCGCCGCGGCGACGGCGGCGTGGGTCACGGCGGCCGAGAGCGTCTCAGCGCTCGCGGCGCCGGCGCGGGCGGCGGCGATCGGCAGCCGGGTCGGCGCAGAGCTGGCCCGGGTGTTGGACGGGTCGCGGCGTCGGGCCCGCCTGGTTGCGGCGGGCAGTGTGGTGCAGGCGTACCGGCTGGGGGTGGCGCAGGCCGGCGCGGAGGTGACGGCGGCGGTCGCGGAGCTGACGCCGGCTCGGGTGCGGGTGGACGTGCCGGCGGTGCAGGTGCCGCCACGGCCTGACCGGCCGCGTGTGCCGGCCAGGCCGCCGCGTCCCGCACCGGAACCGGCCGCCGCCCACGATGACGATGACGGCGGCGGGGAGCTGCCTGACGTCGACATCGACGACCCGCCAGCCGAGGACACGATCGTGCGACTCGACGTCTGGGCGCGCACGGTCCTCGACGGCCTGGACGACATCGACGACAGCCCACCCGATGACCTCGTCGACGAGGTGGCCGGCCGGGTCGACGAGGTGCACCGCGACCGGGCCGAGCAGGCGCGGGAGACGCTGCGCGGCACGGACACGGTCGGGTTCCCAGCGGTCGCCGCCGCGGTCCGGCACGCGCAGTCCGCTGGCGCAGGCACCGAACGTGTGGTGCGGACCGCGGTGAACGACGCCGCCGGCCAAGGCGCCGAGCAGGTCGCCGAGACGCTCGGTGTCGGCCGGGTGTGGATCGCGGAGCGTACCGGGTGCCGGCACTGCCTGGCCTACTCCGGGCAGACCGTCGAGCCGGGCGAGCAGTTCCCGGGCGGCCTGTCGTTCGACGTCCGTCCGTTCTCGACGGCCGCTCTGGACGGGCCGCCGTTGCACCCGAACTGCCGGTGCCGGACGTCGCCGTGGTCGTGGGCTTGGCCCCGCCCGCCGGACGGGTCGATCACGATGCCGACCGCGCTGCGCCGTGAGGCACAGCGATCGATCCTGCGCGGTCATGCCCTGCCCTCGGAGCCGCGGTCCGCGCGGATCAGAGCGGCGGACCGGCTGCTCGACGCCGGCCCGCCGCTGCCTCGCAGCGTGCTCGCCGCCGCCGAGCGGGCGGTAGCCGCTGGACGTTTCCCGCCGGTCCCGGCGGGCCTGTGAACGACAGATCAGGAAGACAGGAAGAGGTGATTGGTGATGGCTGGCGAGGACAACGGGCCGGACGATGAGGCGCCGGAGACCGAGGAGGGTCAGGACCCGCAGGACGACGAGGGTCAGGACGACGGCCCCGACAACAGCGATGCGGGCGACGGTGATGACGGCGACGCCAGGGACAGCAGGCCGAAGGGTCCGACCGCCGACCAGTGGAAGCGGACTCAGGCCGCGCTGGCGAAGGCCAATGAGGAAGCGAGGAAGTTCCGGCTGGAGGCCAGGACTCTGCGCGACGAGAAGCGGAGCCAGGAGCGGGCGACGCGGACGGCCGGGGACGAGCACGCCGCCGCGGTGGAAGCGGCCCGCGATGAGGGCGAGCAGACGGCTACGGCTCGGTACAAGCCGCTCGCGATTCGGGCGCAGGCCCGCGCAGAGCTGGTCGCGGCTGGTGCTCCTGCGGAGAAGGTCGCCCGGCTGCTGCGGCTGATCGAGCTGGAACAGGTCGACGTCGATCCGGACGGCGACGTGACCGGGCTCGACGACCAGATCAACCAGATCAGGGTGGACTACCCGGAGCTGTTCGCGCAGCCGAAGGTCTCCCGGCCGCGCGGTGACGGGGCGGACAAGCGGCCGGAGCCGAACAAGCCGAAGTCCTCGGCGGCGGCGCTCGCGGCGCGGCTGGGTGGCTGACCCACACTGGCATGATCATGCACGGCCGCCGATCTCTACCTGTGACGGGCCCATCACGGGCGATTGCGGATAGAGATCGGCGGTGGGCCGGTGGCACGGCAGACGTTCGAGGCATGGATTCCGGAAGAATTCGGATCCAACGTCATCCAGATCATCAACCAGACCAGCGCGGTGGAGGCGCTGGGCCGGCCGGAGACGATGACGACCGACACGAAGCACGTGCCCCGGTCGGGCGCGGTGGACGTGGAGACGATCGCGAAGGGTTCGCCGTACGGCGAGGACACCGCGGCGAACGATGAGGTTCTCCTCACCGCGCGGAAGTTCGGTAAGGCTATTCGGATCGCGGACGAGGATCTGAAGGACGCGCCCGAGAACATCATCGCGGTCAAGCAGCAGGACTGGGCGGTTGGGTACGCGAAGTTCTTCGACAATGCCACTCTGGGCACCAGCGGTACGGAGAACGGGACCACCGTTCCGTTCACTAGCGTTTACAAGGCGCTGCGGACCACCAACGCCGCCACCGGGTACACGGCCGATGACAACTACACCGTGACCGGTTCTGGTGGGCCGACGTACGACGTCCTCTCTGCGACCCTGTCGAAGGTCGAGAACGGCGACTGGTGGGATCAGGGCGTCATGCGGATCCTGGCGCATCCGGCGTTCCGTGGCGCGTTCCGAGGCGTGAAGGACAGCCAGGGCCGGCCAATCTTCATCGCGGGTCTGGCGGGCACCCCGGACACCCTGTTCGACGTGCCGGTCCGCTGGTCGCTCGGCGCCAAGACCTCGGCCACGGCGAGCAAGAGCCCGGCCGGTAAGCCGCTGCTCGTGGTGGTGAACACCGACCTGCTGATCGTGGGCCGGCGGTCGGGGCCGGAGAGCATGGTGGCCGGCGCGGACACCGGCGCCGCGTTCCTGTCGGACGAGGCGATCCTGAAGATGCGCGCTCGGCGCGGGTTCACGATCGGTCACGAGAAGGCGTTCGCCATCCTGGAAGACAACCGCTGATAGTCGGCCGGTAGTTACCCACCGCCTCCCACTCCCCTGGGCAAGGGGTGGGGGGCGGCGCCGACTCGGAAAGGGCGGTAGGTGGTGGCACGTTTCGTCCGTGACTATGTTGTCCCGAAAGCTCTCTACGGCAACGGTTCTATCTGGAACCATGTTCCGAACATGGAGGGTACGACCCGCGCCGCGGTGATGGCCGGCTACCGGCCCGGGGAAAACGCGGTCACCTTCGATGGCGCGACGGATCTCCCGGACGGGGTGTCGACGCGCCTTTCCTACTCGGTCGAGATGATCGGGATTCCGCTACCGGAGGTAGGGGTGAGTGTCGGGAGCCGGGACGGGGTTCACGGAACTGGAATGATCCCGGTCGGGTCAGGGACGTACACCAACCCGGGGTCGTCGTCGCAGTGGCTGGTGTACGGCGCCGGAGCGTCGCGTACGAAAAGCACCGCCCTCGTTGACATCTCCTCGATTCGGCTGGTTTACGGGAACTTCCATGATCAGGGCACCGTGGTCCCGTCCGAACTCGCCGGGCCCTACCCGATCGTGGTCCGGGCCAGCGTGGAGTACCCAGCCGGCGTGCCGAAGCTCAACGCCAACAGCAACACGTCATGGGCGGCATCCGGGGACTACACGATCGGTGACCAGGTCACGAACGGCGGGTCGTCGTGGGTCGCGACCGCGTCGAGCACGAACCAGACCCCCGCGCTCGACTCGGCGTACTGGGCGCAGGTCCAGTTCTACCCGGCGTACTTCCGGGGCGGGACGGCCACGGACGTGACGATCCAGCCGGGGCACGTCGCGGTGTCCGAGCCGATCGGCATCAACCCGTCGATCCCGAAGGGCTCCGCGTTCTACATCAACAACGTGGTGCAGCCGATGTCCGGTGGGGTGATGAACCAGGGCTCGTTCCCCCGCTCTGGTCACACCACCAAGGTCTCAGCCGGCGAGTACGAGGCCCACGTGGCGGTGGGGAACAACAACGTCCCGGACATCACGACGGCGACGGCGAGCACGGTCACCGGTGACGGGTCGCCCGGGTACGCGCCCGTCGCGATCCTTGGTGTTCCCGCGCAGGCCAACACGCCGGTCGTGTATCTCTGCGGCGACTCGATCATGAACGGGACCGGGGACGATTTCGTCCTCGGGTCCGAGTTCGGTGGGTGGGGCGTGCGGCTCCTGACTGACAACCCGGCCGCACCGACGAGGTACCTGTACGCGCACCTTCGGTCCGCGCGGGGCAGCAGCCGGGGCATGTTCCAGTACGGGCCCGGCTGGCAGCGGCGTCTGGCGCTCGCCGCCGGCTGCACTCACG
Source organism: Parafrankia discariae (assembly GCF_000373365.1). Lineage (NCBI taxonomy): Bacteria > Bacillati > Actinomycetota > Actinomycetes > Frankiales > Frankiaceae > Parafrankia > Parafrankia discariae. Next base: position 54,675 of record NZ_KB891217.1, on the reverse strand, counting down.
TCATCGACAACTGGGCGACGAACGACGTCGCGGCACCGCGGACGTTCGCGCTTATGCAGGCGGACGCGCTCGCCCGCTGGACCGCCCTCGCCCGCATGGGTCTGATCGTCTACGCCTCAACGTGCGTGCCGCGGACTACGTCGACCGACTCGTGGGCGACGGAAGCGAACCAGACCCCGGCCGCGAACTTCGGCCCGAATTCGGCCTGGTCCGCTTACAACGCCTGGGTTCGTACGGTCCCCTCCCCGCTGACCGGGGTGATCGACGCCGCCGCGGCGACGGCGGACGTGGCCACCGGGACGGTGTGGCGCGCGAGCTACACCGCGGACGGCACGCACCCGACGGCGGCGGCGCACATCGCGATCGCCCAGTCGGTGCAGGCGGTCCGCTTCTTCGGCAAGCCGATCTGAGAGAGGTGCTGCTGTGGCGGCGTGTGGTGCGACGACCGGGACGGCTGATGGCCGGTCCCTGGCCTGCGACATGGACGAGGGCCACTGGGGGCCGGTGCACGGTGACTCCGGCGAGGAGTGGGGGGACTACGAGCTGATCGAGCGAGACCTCGACCGGATCGCGGCCGGCGAGGTGCGGCCGGCACCCGCCCCCGCACCCGACCCGGACCCGGACCCGGACGAGTAGGAGCGCGCGATGTCCTGGGCCACCACTGCTGACGTCGCCGCGCTCACCGGCGTCACGGTCACCGATGCCCTGCTCGCGCAGGCCCAGGGCGTCATCGACATCCACGCTGGCCGGACCTGGGCCGACGACCTGACGCGCGTCGGGGACCGGGATCGTTCGTGGCTCGCGCTCGCCGTCGCCTACCAGGCGGCGTGGATGGCCGCGCAGATCGATCTGTTTTCGCGGACCGAGGTGACCGCCGTCAACCAGGACGGCATGCAGTATTCCCCCGGGCACGAGGACGCGATGGTGCTCGCGCCGCTGGCTCGTCGGTCGCTACGCCGGCTCTCGTGGCGGCGGTCCCGGTCGGTGCGGGTCCGGCCGCGGCGGCCGACTGAGCCGGCGCCGGTCTCGGATCTGGTCGACGCTGACGACTACGGCGATGGCGACGCCGCCGGCTGGACTCCGCTGTGACCAGCGTGTTCGTGCCGACGCACGAGGTCGACGTGTTGCGCGGGCAGACCACGGATGCCTACGGCGACGCAGCCGACACGGACACCGTGATCGCTGCGGCGGTGCCGGTGTCGATCGTGGAGACGGTGCGCCGCGAGCAGGAACCGGTGTCGGGCACCCCGCGCAGCATCCGGTACGCCCGCGGCCGGGCTCGGCCACAGACCGATGTGCGGGATGGGGATCGGTGGCGTGACGTCCGGTCGCTCGCGGTGTGGCAGGTCGAAGGCGTGTCGGACCGAACGGATCTTTACGCGGCGGCGGACATCGTCGTGGACCTGAAGCGGATCACCTGACAGGAGCGTGCGTGCAGTGCCTACCATCCGGACCACGATGCAGCCCACCGTATGGGTCTTCGTCGACGAGGCTGAGTACCGCGACCTGCTACGTCAGGGCCTCGTCGCGGAAGTTCAGGGGGGCGGCGGCCCGGGGCCTGGGCCGGGCTCTGGGTCGGTCCCGGCCGGTACAGGCCGTGGCGGGATCTACGGCACGGGGATGGTCCCGGTCGGGTCAGGCACCTACACCTACCCGGGTGGGTCGTCGCAGTGGCTGGCGTACGGGGCCGGGGCGTCGCGCACGAAGGCGCTCGCGCTGACGGACATCGCGACCCTTCGGGTGGTCTTCGGGAACTTCCACGATCAGGGGACGGTTGCTCCGTCCGAACTCGCTGGCCCGAACCCGATCGTGGTCCGGGCCAGCGTGGAGTACCCAGCCGGCGTGCCGAAGCTCAACGCCAACAGCAACGTCACGTGGGCGTCGTCGGGTTCCTACGTGGCAGGTGACCAGGTCACCAGCGGGGGCTTCTCGTGGGTCGCGATCGCGTCGAGTACGAACCAGACGCCCGCGCTCGACTCGGCGTACTGGGCGCAGGTCCAGTTCTACCCGGCCTTTTTCCGGGGGGCCTCGAGCGCTGATGTGACGATCGCGCCTGGGCACGTCGTCGTTTCCGAACCGATCGGGATCAGCCCGTCGATCCCGAAGGGCTCCGCGTTCTACATCAACAACATCGTGCAGCCCATGTCCGGGTCCACGATGAACCAGGGCTCGTTCCCGCGCGGCGGTCACACCCACAAGGTCGCGGCCGGCGAGTACGAGGCCCACGTCGCGCTAGGCAGTGCGAGCGTGACCGACGTGACGACGACAACACCGAACACGATCAGCGGTGACGGGTCGCCCGGGTACGCGCCGATGGCCATCGTCGGCCAGCCATCAGCGGCAACAGCGGTCGTGTATCTCTGCGGCGACAGCATCATGAACGGGACCGGGGACGATTTCGTCCTCGGGAGCGAGCTCGGCGGGTGGGGGGTGCGACTCCTCGCTGACGACCCGGCCACGCCGACGAAGTATCTGTACCCGCACCTGCGTTCGGCGCGGGGCAGCTCGCGCGGTCACTACCAGTACGGGCCCGGCTGGCAGCGGCGTCTGGCGCTCGCCGCCGGCTGCACCCACGTCATCGACGAGTGGGCCACCAACGACATCGCGGCACCGCGGACGTTCGCGCAGGTGCAGGCCGCCGCGCTCGACCGGTGGCGGGCGTTCGCGCGGATGGGTCTGATCGTCTACGCCTCGACGTGCGTCCCACGCACCACCTCGACCGACTCGTGGGCGACGGAAGCGAACCAGACCCCGGCCGCGAACTTCGGGTCCGGGTCCGCGTGGGCGCAGTACAACACCTGGGTTCGTACGGTCCCTTCCCCGCTGGCCGGGGTGATCGACGCCGCCGCAGCCACGGTCGACACGGCCACCGGGCTCGTCTGGCGCAACGGGTTCACCATCGACGGCATCCACCCCACCGCAGCAGCGCACATCGCGATCGCCCAGTCGGTGCAGGCGATCCAGCTCTTCGGCACTCCGGTCGGGTAGCCGCAGCGCGCCGGCTTGCTGTCGCAAAGGCCCGCCCTCACCGAACTAACAGGTGAGGGCGGGCCTTTTTCTGTCGGGTCAACCGGCCGGGCCTTCCCCGATCCGCACCCGTCAAGGGGAGGGAGGGCCGGCGCGGCATGCCCCGAGTCACCCTCAGCCCCTCGGCCGGTGCCTGGCTGACTGACCAGCTCGACGACTGGATGGGCCGCGAGCTGGGCCCGGCGATCCTCGACGACGCCCGCCGGATGGTGCCCGTCCTCACCGGCGCGCTGCGGACGTCGCTGCGGATCGAGACGTACCGGGCCGTCCTGCGGATCGGCTCGGACCTGCCGTACGCCGCGGTGGTCGAGCTGGGGATCTCGCGGATGGTCGGTCACTCCGGCCGGGTGTGGTTCATGCACCGCGCTCCGCAGCCGTTCCTGCGTCCGGCGCTGTACCGGCCGAGGTCGGGATGACGAGCCCGCCGCCGGTCGTCACCCCGACCACAGATCTCGTCGCCGTCGCCTGGCTGCGTGGCGTCCCGGGTCTGCCCGCAGATCGGATCGCGACGAAGGTCCCCGCCGACGTGTCGGTGTGGGCGGGGACCGGGTTCGTGCAGGTCACCGCGGTAGGCGGCGAGCCGGACATCGACGTCCCGATGCGCCGGCCGGTGGTCTCCGTAGACCTGTGGGCGGTGAACCCGACGTCGGGCCGGCCGCCGTGGGGGAAGGCGGCGTCGCTCGCCGAGCACGCGCGGATGGGCTGCTACGGGAACGTCGGCCGGGTCGTCGCGCTGCCGGCGGTGGGCCTGGCCGCCCGGGTCCTGTCCGTGTACCCGATGGCGGAACCGCGGCGGGTGCCGGACGACGAGGGGTCGTACGCCCGGTACCAGTTCGATCTCGCTCTGCACTGGACGCACCTGTGACCGGCCTTTACGCGCTGGCCGGCGCCCGGTCCGGAGAGCTGCTGTCGCTGGGCGGCCGTGTGCTCGTGCACTCCGACCGGGCCGAGCTGGAGTTCCTGTTCCCCGGCGCGCGGGTCGTGGCCTGCCCGGTAGCCGACGCGGTGGGCGGCATGCCGATCGCCGATCACCCGGACATGGCGCATGTCCGCTTCCCGCTACGGAGGTCCGATTTCCGATGACACGACGTGTCCGCACCACGCTCCGGCCCGATGACGTGGTCGAGGTCGAGGCCGCCGAGTACCTCGACCTGCACCGGCAGGGCCTGGTCCTCGAAGAGGTCCAGGACGAAGGCCCGCCGCCCGCCGGGCCGGCTGGCGCCTGGCCGTTCACGCCCGAACCGGCATCGCCTTCCCCGGCCACGGACCGGGTCGAGGACACCCAGACCCCCGCGCGGGACGAGCCGGCGCCGACGGCGGGCGGCAGCAACCACGCGGAACCGAAGACCAGCAGCGGCAGAAGGAGGAGCTGAGCTATGGGGGTCAGCGCGAGCAACCTGACCATGGGTCCGGGAACGCTCTATCACGCGCCGTTCGGCACAGCAGAGCCGGCGGACGCGGACATCAACACCACCCCGGCATCGTCGGGGTGGACCGACGTCGGTGGCACGACGGACGGTATCCAGCTCAAGGTCGACCAGACCTACAAAGAGCTGGAAGTCGATCAGATCGTGGACATTCCCGGTCGGCGTCTCACGAAGCGTGAGGCGACGATCGAGACGAAGCTGGCCGAGCCGACGCTCGCCAACCTCTCGCTCGTACTCAACGCCGGCACGCCGATGTCCGGGGCGAACTATTCGACGTACACCCCGGGCAATGACACGTCCGCGTCGCAGCCCCGGTACGCCGCGCTGTGTTTCGACGGAATCGCACCGGGCGGGTTCCGGCGCCGCGTGATTCTCCGGAAGACACTTTCCGTAGAGGGGATCTCCCTGGCGTACAGCAAGGACAACCAATCTGTGTTCACGGCGAGTTTCTCCGCGCACTATGTGTCGCCGAGCATCCCGCCGTTCCGAGTGATCGACCAGACCGCATGAGCGAGTTGATCGATCTCGACGCCGTACTCGACAACACCACCTCCATCGGCGACGACACCGAGCCGGCCCGGGTCGAGATCTTCCGCCTCGGTGGGGTCGTCTACTCCGTGCCTGCGCTGGTCAGGGTCAACGTGCTGCTCCGCGCTGCCTACCTCGCCCAGGCCCAGGGCGACGGGCCGGCGGAGGCGTGGATGATGCGCGAGCTCCTCGGCGAGGAGGCCCACGAGGCGCTGCTCGGATACGCGAGCCTGACCGCCGATCAGTACACCGATATCTGCGTTCGGGTGCAGAACATCGCGGCTGGCAGGGCGGAACCCGACGAGGGAAAAGCGAAGCCGGGTTCTACCCCGGGTGCGAAAAGGAAGGCCCTGGCCGCCTGACTCGGATCGGCTGGGTCCTGAACCACCTAGCCGATATCGAATCTGACCTTTCAGTTTTTCACCGGATCGACGACATGCGGACCTTGAGCGGGCCCAGGTTCATGCGACTCGTCAACCGGCTGCCGGCCTACAAGGGGGTGATGAGGTTGCGCTTCGAAGCCGAACAAGCGGAGAAGGAAAGGGCGGAGAGCGGACCTTCATCGCCGCCGCAGTATGACCGTGCTGGTAGCTCCGGGGCGCCCCGCCGGGTGGAGGCGGTCGAACTTCGGCACTCTTCGGAGTTCGCTGGGCTCGCGGACTGGAGCAGCGGCTGATGTCCGCCGGCGGCTTCACGATCGCGAAGGCATGGGTTGAGGTCGAACCGGATACGTCCGGGTTCGATCGGGAGTTGCGCACGTCGCTGTCCCGGCTACGGCCCTACTCGGTGCAGGTCGACGGGGACCTGTCCCCGCTGCGCCGGTCTCTCGCGTCGCTCCCATCCGTTCGGGTCAAGGTCGACGGGGATCTGTCTCCGCTGCGGCGCTCGATGTCGACGATGCCGCCTGTACGGGTCCGGGTCGACGGTGACACCACTGCGTTGCGCCGGTCCCTGGCCCAGGTCGGTCCGGTCCGTCTCGACGTGCAGGTCAACACCACGGCTGCCCGCCGGGAGCTGGGCCGGCTGTCCCCCTACCGGGTGGAGATCCAGCCGTTCATTGACCCGAGCCGGCAGGGCTTGGGCCTGGGCAGCCGGCCCATCAAGGTCCGGGTGGTTGCCGACCCGAACCCGCTGCGGGTCCGGGTCATCGCGGCAAACCCGGTGCGGGTGTACGCCGAGCCTGACCCGCTGCGCGTCCGGGTGGAAGGCGACATGTCGCCGCTGCGCGCGTCGATGTCGAGGCTGGGCGGCGACGGGAGCGGACACGGCCTCCAGTGGAGCCGCGCATTCCTCTATGCCGCGGCTGGGGTGCTGGGGTCTGGCGGTGCCATGGTCGGCGCCCAGTTCGCGGCCGGGCTCGTCGCGTCGATCGCAACCGCGTCCGGGGCGCTCGGCACCCTGCCCGCGATGCTGTCGGCTGCCGGCCAGGGGCTTGGGGCGATCAAGCTCGGCTTCTCTGGTGTCAGCGACGCCATCAAGGCGTACGGCACGGCCCAGGACCAGGCCGGGGCGAAGTCCGCCGCGTCCGCCGCATCGCAGCGGGTGTCGGCCGCGTCGATCCGCTCAGCGAACGACGCGGTGGCAGATGCCCGGCGCCGGGTGGCGGACGCCTACGAGGACGCCGACCGCCAGGTCACCCAGGCAAACCAGCGCCTCCAGAGCGCGGAGCGGACCCTACTCCGCTCACATGAGGACCTGACCCGCGCGCAGGAGGACCTGACAGAGGCCCGCCGCGACGCCCGCCGCGACCTCGAGGAACTCGGCCGAGAGACCGAACGCCACGGCCTGACCATGCGCAAGGCGCAGCTCGACGTCGCGGAGGCGAAGCAGCGCCTCGACGAGGTCATGGCGGACACCTCGGCGACGGAGCTGCAACGCGAGGCCGCGCGGATCAGCTACGAGGAGTCGAAGAACAACCTCCAAGACACCACGATCCGCATTCAGGAGCAGAAAGACGAATACGCGGAGCTGGCTGCGAAGGGGGTTGACGGTAGCTCGCAGGTCGTTGCCGCACAGCGTGGGGTGCGGGATGCAACGGTCGGTGTGGGCGACGCGCAGCGTGGTGTTGCCGAGGCGCAGGCCGGTGTTACCCAAGCTCAGCGTGACGGCGCGCAGAGGATCGAGGACGCCCAGCGGTCGCTGACTCGGGCGGTTGAGGCCCAGGCTGACGCGCAGGCCGCAGCCGCGGCGCAGGGCGTTGCCGGCGCCGATGCCTACGCGCAGGCGCTTGCGAAGTTGCCGCCGCTGACGCGCGAGTTCGTCGGCTACCTGACGTCGATCATGCCGGAGTTTGATCGGCTGAAGGTCGCCAGCTCGAACATGTTCCCGGGGATCGAGACCGGTCTCCGCGCTCTGATGACCAACCTGGGCATTGTCGAGGGCGGCCTGGAGCGGACCGCGCTCGGTTTCGGGCGGGTCGCAGAGACAGCCGGTAGGGCGTTCTCCGGGCCAGCGTTCCGGGCCGATCTCGGGAACGTCATGCAGTCGAATGCTGTGACGATGGAGAACGCCGGCATGGCCGGGGTTTCTTTCGCTCGCGCCCTGTGGGATGTGGTCGCTGTAGGGGCGCCCATTGTGGAGGTGCTTTCTTATTCGGCGCGCGCCGCAGCGGAGAACACGGCAGCATGGGTTTCCGCGAAGCGTGAATCGGGTGAGCTTCGCCGGTGGATGATCGAAGGGATTTCCGAACTACGTTCCTGGTGGAACTCTATCCGGGATATTACGCTCGGTGTCGCGTCCCTATTCAGTGCGGTGAACGACGGGGCTACGCCTTTCGTCGACGTGTTGGAGCGCGGGTCCGCCTCGTTCCGGAGGTGGGCGGAGTCTGAGCCTGTTATCAATGGCGTGTCGTCGGCGTTCCGCACGATGCGAATGGCGGCCGGCGAGGCTGGGGGCGCTGTCGTCTCTGCGGCCGGGGACATCGCTGCCGGCTATCAGACGGGAACAATCTCGGGAAACGGGCTGTCCGCGATCTTTGAGGGTCTCGGCATTAAGGCCCGAGGGTTCGCAAACCTCGCCAGAACAGAGGTCGCTCCCACCCTTGTTTCGCTGTACGACCTGTTCGATCACATGGGTAGGCCAGTTGCCGAACTTGGCACCGAGGTCACTCTGCTGACCCAGTCGGCGCTGTCGACGCTGCTCCGTCTCATTCGGAATGATCTCGTCCCGATCGCACGGGACGGGCTGGTGCCGATCCTTCGGGACGATGTCGTTCCAGTATTCCGGTCACTCTCCGGCTGGATTCAGGATCATGTTCTCCCAGCGGTCGAGCGGGTCGGGGACAGCTTCCGCGACAAGATGATCCCGCAGTTGCGGGAGATCTGGCAGAAGGTCGAGGATAACAAGCCTGGCCTTCAGTCTCTCGCAGCAGCTCTCGACAAGATCGGCCAGGTGGCGATTCGGGTCGCCGAGTTCGGTCTGAATCAGTATTTCCGTGGGGCGATCCAGCTAGCCGGCGAGTCGGTCGAGGTGCTGATCAGCATTCTCGCGGGCCTGGGTACCGGATTTCGGCTTCTTTCCGATGGCGCCCGGGACGTCGGCAGCAAGGTGTCTACTGCGTTTTCTGGCATCAGTAGCGCAGCGGCCTCCGTCCGAGATGGCGTTTCCACCGCGTGGGATTCGACCTGGCAGAAGACGCAGACCGTCTGGTCGGGTATCACGTCGACCGTTTCCGCGAGTGCGCGGTCGATCTCCAGCGGCGTCCAGACGAGCGCCTCGGCCGCCGGCAGCGCCCTGGCGTCTGCCTGGGATAGCGCGTTCCTGAAGACGCAGTCGGTCTGGTCCGGCGTCGAGTCCTTTGTCTCGACTCGGGCGCAGGGCGTCGCGACCGCGGTGCAGCGCGGGACGTCGGCTGCCGGAACCGCTTTGTCTTCCGCCTGGGATTCGGCGCTCGCGAAGAGCCAGAGCGCCTGGTCGACGGTCGAGTCATTCGTGTCGGCGCGGGCGCAGGGCGTCGCGACTGCCGTGCAAATGAAGGCGTCGGCGGCCGGTAGTGCGCTCTCCGGGGCGTGGGATTCGATCTTCCTGAAGAGCCAGACTATCTGGTCTGGCGTCGAGTCCTTTGTGTCGGCGCGGGCGCAGGGAGTTGCCACCGCCGTACAGACGAAGGCGTCAGCCGCCGGCAGCGCCCTGGCCAGCGCGTGGGACGCGGTCTCCGCGAAGAGCCAGGCCACCTGGTCAGGTGTCGAGTCCTTCGTGTCGGCGCGGGCGCAGGGCGTGGCGAGCGCGGTGCAGCGTGGGACGTCGGCGGCGGGTAGCGCCCTGGCCGGCGCGTGGGACGCGGCCTACCAGAAGAGCCAGAGCACCTGGTCCAGTGTCGAGTCTTTTATTTCGGCGCGCGTACAGGCTGTCACGAATTCCGTGCGGTCGGGGACGTCCGCGGCGGGCAGCGCGCTGGCTGGCGCTTGGGATGGAGTGCTTCAGAAGAGCCAGTCGACCTATTCGAGTGTCGAGTCTGTCGTGTCCAACGCGATGAACGCGGTGCGGAACAAGGTCAACGAAATCATGTCCGCGGTTCAGGGCGCCTTCCAGCGTGGCGTGGATTCGATCGGGCAGATCTGGGGCGGGATTCAAGAAAAGACCAAGGCGCCCGTCAACTTTGTCATTAATACCGTTTACAACAACGGCATCCGCAGGGTCTGGAATGCCACCGCCGGGAATGTGGGTCTTCCTGATCTACAGGTTGTACCAGGACTCAAGTCCGGCGGGCCGATCAGAGGCGGGATTCCCGGTAAGGATTCAGTGCTGCGCTGGCTCATGCCGGGCGAGCACGTCCTCACCACGGAAGAGGTCAACCGAGCCGGCGGCCACGGGAACATCTTCGCTTGGCGCCGGGCGCTCGGCGGTGGGGGTCAGGCGAGCGGTGTGGGCATGGCCGACGGTGGCATCCCCGGGGCGATCGCTTCCGGCCTCGGCTCGGTCTGGGACGCCACCGGAGGCCGGGCCCTGTCAGGTCTCAAGGATGTTGCGCTCGGCATGCTCGCGATGACGGCCGAGGCAGCGTTCGTCCCGCTGCGCGCGGCGATCCACGCCACGCTTGGAAACGGGGGCGACTGGCGCGGGGCCGTCGGGAAGATGGCGGAATACCCGCTCGATCGGATCGTCGCGACGATCCGCGGGCGAGAAGACAGCGAGATGGCGAGGGTCGCCGCGGAGGTCGCCGCCTCGGGTGGTGGTGGGAACGTCGAGCAGTGGCGCGGCGTCGCTTTGCAGGCCCTCGAAGCGGCCGGTGAATCCTCGTCGTGGATCAACCTTCTGTTGCGGCGGATGAACCAGGAGTCGGGCGGTAACCCGAGCGCGGTCAACAACTGGGATATCAACGCCAGGAACGGAACCCCGTCTCAGGGGTTGATGCAGGTTATCCCGCCGACGTTCAACGCCTACGCCGGCCCGTATCGAGGCCGGGGAATTCTTGATCCGTTGGCGAACATCTATGCGGCGACCAAATACACGAAGTCCCGTTACGGGACTTTGGAAGCATGGTCGCGGCCAGGTGGCTACGTGGACGGCGGTATCCCACCGCTCGGGAAGCCTTACCTGGTCGGGGAGAACGGACCCGAGGTTCGTGTGGATGGGACGCCGGGGCGGATCTATCCGAACGAGGCCCTCACCCCTCCTGTCCACAACATCACGAACAACTTCCACATGGATCGGTCGATGAGCACACCGGAGGTTATCGCGGAGATGCAACGCAAGCTCGCGCTGGCCATGGCCGGCTGACCGTCCAGAGGATGTGAGGGAGTCACATGCCCATCAGCTTTAACCCACCGACGATCTCCCCAAACGATATCTGGGGGGCGGTGCTCAATAACATTCTGATCGCGCTTCGGGACTTCGGGAACTCGATTGAGCGGGCGGTGCCGACGTGGCGGCTGACCCCATCGGGTGGCGATGACACGAACGCGATCCAGACTGCGATCAACGCTGCGGCTGCGGCCACGGGTGGGACAGTGCACCTGGGCAAGGGGACGTTTCTGATCTCTGCCCAGCTCACAATCCCGGCGACTGTGCATGTCACCGGCGACTCGCGATCGACGACGACGGTTTTGCAGACCGGACCGAACGTTGCAATTTTCCGGCTGAACGATGGATACAACAGTCTGCGGAACATGTCGCTGCGCTACCAGACCGCGCAGACGAGCGGACAGGAGAACGGCTGCGCGGTCCTTTTGCATGACGCCTTCGCTACGATCCTCGACCAGCTTCACATCATCAATTCTCAGACTGGGGTGAGTCTCGCCAGGACTGAGGCTGCGACGTTCATGGCTTCGTGCTCAGTCACGAACATCGAGGTGAACGGATTCTCCGGCTATGGGATGGACCTGACCTCGGCCGCTTCAATTTCGACGGGCTCCATCTTCTACAACATTTACATTCACAACAATCCAGCCGGCACGCCGTTGATGGCGTTCAGTGGTCTGCGGATGACCGCGCATTCTGATGCCTTCATGGCTGTGATCAACGTAGAGCACAGTCAGATGAGTGGGCCGCCGGTCGTCTTCTCGACCGTTGAGAATCTGACCGTGAGCGGCCTACACCTGGAGCAGATCACTCCGGTTCAGAACTACAACGCATTCGTGGCCGTGTACGGCGTCGGCTCTACCGTGGCGATCCACGGCCTCACCATAGTGTTCTGCCATCTGCTGACGGCGAACATCCCCGACCTGTTCGCCCTCATCAAGATTGACAACGGTGTTCAGCTTGAGGTCCATGGACTGTCGCAACGCGACTTCACCGTGCAGAGCGGATTCACCATTCCGCTGATCTTCGGTTCGGCTGACCTGACAACTGCCCGCGTCTGGCTTCAGAATCTCCGGACCACCAGCACCACCAGCGACTTCGAACCGCTCACCGCAGATCCCCGAATCTTCCACAATGATCGCTTCCCCCAGATCTTCCTTGGAAACCCGGGGAGCACCCCGGGCCGGCTCTACATGGAGTCCGGAGCACTGAAATACAAGTCGCCGGCCGGGACCATTACTACCGTCGCCCCGAACTGAGCAGCAGCCCATGTCCGAGTACGGCAGAGGCGAGTACGGCGAAGGCCACTACGGCATCGGGGTGGACAACCTCCTCGAGGCTTTCGGTCTTGGTCTGTACGGCCTTGGCTCGTATGGGATCGGTGACATCACCGGCCCCCCGCCGAGCACGTACGGCATCGGTGTCTACGGCGCCGGTGTCTACGGCATCGGTGGGGCGACCGCTGAGCCGGACCCGCCGCCACCGGAGAAGGACGCGGAGGTCCAGCCGGTCGCGCCGGCCGGTGGGGGGTTCTGGACGGGCGCGTTGTCGTACGGAGGCATGGTCCGCAATTTCGGGGTGATCGATGCGATCACAGAGTGTGCCTGGATCTGGCGTGGGATCGATGGGTGGGACAGCCCGCCAGTGTCCGGGAGCGTGCAGCAGCGAGCTGGTGACCACGGCGGGTGGGCCGGGCCGCAGTTCTGGGCTCCGCGGCCGTTGACGCTGCGGGTGAGTGTTGATGCGCCGACGCAGCTCGCTCGGGACCGGGCCCGCGAGCAGCTCCAGCGGATTCTGCCTGTCTCTGACCTGGCCGTGTTGCGGTATGACGAACCGACCGCATCGAAACGGGTATTGGTCCGCAGGTCCGGGACTCTCACGGAATCGTGCGTGAACCTTGTCTCCTGCGATTTCACGATCGGTCTTGTTGCACCCGACCCGCGTAAGTATTCCGAGGCGCTGCACACCGTGACCGTCGCCGCGGCGGCGGCCGTCACTGGCGGATTGACTCCCCCATTGATTCCCCCCCTGACTTTGGCAGCGCAGCAGGCGACGAGCTCCACGGATCTGGTGAACGCAGGGAACATGGAGACCCGTCCGACGGTGCGGATCATTGGTCCGATCGCGAGCCCGTCTATTGCGAATCTGCGGACGGGCCGGCAGGTGACCTATGAGTCACTTCGGCTTTCATCGACGGATGAGCTTGTCGTGAACATGGATACCCGTCAGGGGTTTCTCAATGGGGCTTTCCGGTCTGCCGATCCGTTGTCTGCGTGGTGGTCGTTGGAACCGGGTGAGAACACCGTTCAGCTTGGCGGCTCCTCGAATGGAACTGCTCGGATGATCATCGAGTGGCGGGATGCGTGGATATGAGGGAGGGAACCTGTGGCGACTGAACTGACAGGCGAACCGCCGCTGTGGGCGAATGGTGCCACATACGACGCGAAGCTGCTGCGGCATCTCGCCGTGTCAGCGGATCAGCCGCTGATTGGTGGCGCTGGGCCGATCGTCGTCCGGTCGGGCGTGCACCCTGGGTACGGGGAGCCGTTGGCGGTGACCACGTCGACCGGCATGAACGTCTACGTTCACGCGGGGTTCGCGACCGTCCAAGGGACAACCACCGCGGACCAGGGGGCGTACCGGACAGGGCTGGCGACTAACGGCACCCTCGCGATCCCGACGAGCAATGCCACGAACCCGCGGCGTGACCTGGTGGTGCTCCAGGTCGAGGACACCGGAGACGAGAACAGCCGCTCCCGCATCCGTCTGATCGCCGGTACACCGGCCCCGGTGCCGGCCGACCCAGCGATCCCAGCCAGTTCCCTGATCCTCGCCCGGGTCACGGTCGGGGCCGGTGTCACCTCGATCCCCGCAACAGCGATCACAGACCTGCGCGTTTTCACTGTGGCGACGGGCGGAATCCTGCCGACCCTGTTCGGTGCGACCGTGAGCAACCCGTACGACGGGATGGCTCGCTACGACACGGACACGGACACGTTGCGAGTCTTCGACGGGGCTAACTGGCAGTACGTCGGAGCGCCCAGCGCACCCCGAGGGATCATCGCCAAGGCATACAACACCATCGGTACGGTCGGCTGGCGGAACGGCCCGGAGGTCTCTCAGCAGTTCCTATCGTTCGTTCCGTTCGTAGCGGGCCGCCGTTATCGGATGGTGAGTAATCTGCGGATCGGCAGTGCCGGCGGCGCGAATACCCCTGGCGATTTCGTGGTGCTCTCCCACAAGATCGGCGGTGTTCGGAAGTCTCAGTATGAGTTCGTCACGTCGCCGGCACTCCAGGGCCTGACCCCGGATTGCATGACGTACGAGACGCTGGTCGACGATGTGACGACTGGATCACAGAACTGCACTCTAGATGCGGTTAATCTTTCCGGCACTGGCTATCACCAGATCATCGCCGGGGGCGGTATCCGCTGCGTGTTCTACGTCGAAGACCTCGGGTCTCTGGTGTAGCGCGGATGGCCGAATACAGGTACTGGGCGACGCACGTCCGAACCGGCGCGGTGCTGGCGGACTGGCTGCCGCTCGACTGCAATTCATTCTCACGCCGGTTGTGCGCGTCCGGGGACCTGACGGCCACGCTCGATCTGCGGGCCAGTGCGACGCAGAACCGGGCCTACCTCGATGCCTTGGAACCGCGCCGGACCATGCTGTGGGTCGGGCAGGACGGCGCACCGATCTGGGCAGGGATCGTCTGGGATTGGCCTCACAGCTCGATCCTGGATTATTCGCTGCCGATTCGGGCCAGCTCGATCGAAAGCCTATTCGGGAAGCGGGAGATCCGCGCGGATCTCCAGTTCACCAGCATAGATCTCTTCGACATCGCCCGAGGACTCGTCACCCGGGGAACGACCGGAACCGGTAAGAACATTGCCGGCCTGGTCTTGCCTCAGACGATGAGCGGTGCCACGCGGAGCACGACCTACGTGGGCGCCGAGAACCGGAAAATTCTTGACGTCCTCCAGGGTCTGGCCAGCAGCGAGAACTTTGAGTTCACCTTCGAGCCAGGATTCAGCGACGAGCACATGTCCGCATTGTTTCTCCGGCTCGGTCGGCCTCAGCTTGGTCTGTCCGCCGAGACAACGCCGATCGTGTTGCAGTTTCCCGGGAACGTCGTCGACTACTCGTTCCCGCGGGTCGGCTCGGACAGCGTGAATTCTTTCCGCGCAACGGCCACATCGTCATCGACGGACGGCATGCAGATGAGCTGGGTGTCGGACTCCGCGCGAGGCCGTGACTTCGTCGACATCGCGGCCGGGTTCCCGGTCCTTGAGGATTCCGGGCAGTTCCCCGGCGGCATTGTCCAATACCAGTCGCAAGTCGATACTTTCGCTGACACCATGCAGCGGCGTCGGGCTCGGACCGTCACCGTGCCGACGGTGACGGTTCCCGGGCCGGTGTATCCGCGGGTGCAGGACATCCCGTTGGGATCATGGGCGTGGCTGGTCGCGAGCTCGCCCCTGCATCCGGAGGACCCGGAGACCGGGCAGCCGGGTCTGGCGACACGGGTTCGGATTATCGGCTGGACGGTGACGCCTCCGGGCGAGGGCCGCGAGGAGACAACGAAGTTGCACCTCGGCGAAGTCGAGGACGATTCGTGAGCCAGTACCGGCCGCCGTTGGAGGAGCAGGCAGCAGCGCAGATCCGAGACGCGCTGGCCCGGTTGCGGGTTCTGGAGCACCGCACGATCCGTGCTCATCCTGATAACACCCTGTATCCGCGTGTGGCGACGATTGATCTGGAGTACAACCCGGCTGAACTCGGCCTGCCGCGGATCACTCTGGATGGGTCGTCTGTGCTGCACCCGCGCCAGATGCCATATCTCAGCGGGTACACCCCCGCGCCGGGTGATCGGGTGTATGTCACCCCGCTGGGCGAGGATTATTTGATCATCGGTCCGGCGGTGGGCCTGAACTCGCCTCCTCCTCCGCTGCCTTCCGAGCCGGAGCCCGATCCGGACCCGCCGCCGACCCCAGATCCAGACCCGGGGAACCCCAATCCCGATCCTGATCCGGGGAACCCGGACCCGCCGGACCCGCCGAACCCGGACCCTGAGGAACCAGATCCGGGCCCGGGAAACCCCGACCCCGATCCCGACCCTGATCCGCCGCCTCCTCCTCCGCCTCCGCCGCCCAGTTTCTGGCTGTCGGGTGTGGCACGTCCGGGTGGGCAGGCGCAGTACACCCAGCAGTCGGTGGACGAGTGGGGTACCTGGCGTGGGCGGCAGACCACATCCGGTCTGACATACAGCCAGAGAACAGGTGGGTGGGACCAGCTAGTCGGCCCGACGTACGTGGTCAACAACTGGACCCGTACAAATTTCGTTCCGTTGATCGGGCAGCCGTTGGGTCCGAACCTGATCGGGTCGGCGGCGAACGGCGCGCAGGCAAATGCGATCAACAGTGGGGCGTACGACTCGCAATGGCGGCGCTGGGGCGATACGTTGAATGCCTTTGTTGCCCGGGGGATGCCGGAGCCGGTCACGAACCTGGCGTTTGAGTTTAACGGGAACTGGTTCCCCTGGTCGTCCGTAAACCCGACTGCGTTCATCCAGGCGTATCGCCGTATTGTCAGCCTCACAAGGGAGACGCGTCCGACTGCGGAGTTCGCATGGACGGTAAACGCTGGGGCGTCTCAAACCTCTGGCGGGGACGCACGGAACTCCTGGCCCGGTCCCGCCTACGTCAACTATATTGGCATCGACCTTTACGACCACTATCCGCAGGCGATCGGGTACGCCGCGGTCAACACCCGCGAATCCACCAATGTTGGCCGGGCAAAGTTCTGGGAAACATTCGCGCTTGCGCAGGGCAAGAAGATTGTTCTGTGCGAGTGGGGATTGAACAACGCGGTAAATAAGCAGGCGTTTGGCGGCCACGATAATCCGGGGTTTATTCAGTGGGTTTACGAATGGCTGCAACACCTGAAGAGCATCAATCTGGTCCACGCCGAGTCATACTTCAACGACGTCGACCCGAACAACGTCTGGTCCGACTTGCTCGGTTCACGTAACCCGCAGTCAAGTTTGAAGTACCGGGAGCTGTGGCGGGTCCCGACGTGACCCGGCCCGCCGGGCGAAGCTGCCCGGCGGCCTCCGGTCCGCTACTGCCCGACGGAGGCGGAGCTTGATCCTGAGAACGAAGCCGGTGGCATGGGAGATGGCGCCCAGTCGCCGCTGCCTGCTGGCGACGGGTTGAAAGCCCGGTCGGGGCCGATAGCCTCGGTGATCACGAAGAGGGCGGCGTCCTCCGTGGGGTGGAGACCGGTCAGGGTGTACCTCGTTCCGTCCTTGCCGTAGCCGATGATCTGAAAGAACACGGTCTCGCCGAGGGTCCGCGGGACGAAGCTGTACGACTCCAGCACGGCAGCGAAGACGACGCCCGGCCCCGCTGTGCCGTCCGGCCGGTTGATGATCTCGCATTGCAGGAGCTTGCCGTCAGCCACCGGGGGCGTCCTCTCGACGGGGCGGCGCCGCCAGCCTTCCGCGGCGGCGGGGAGGGTGGAGCCGACCCGCGCGGCCCCGGGCACGGCGGGTCGGTCCAGGTGCCCCCACCAGGTCACAAGCTAACACCGAACGATTACTCTTGGCACACATGAGCATCAGGGTAGGCCCGGGTACATGCGGTCCATCCACCCGTCGAGCGTGACCAGGTCCGGGTGTCGGGACAGCATCCGCGCGCACCGACCTGCCCACTTCCACTCAGCACGCGCGAGGCGCTGGCGCCAGGTGGACACGTACCGGTACACGGCGCGGACGGTCGTGATGATCGCGTCCCAGGTCTTTGCCAGTTCCTGGCGCAGGGTTTCCAACACGCGGAGGAGTCCGCCGAATTCGTCGCCGTTCATGGCCGCCTTCCTACCAGCGGTCCGGCCGGCCGGACGTGTTGCCGCCGTGGTGGTGCCAGGTCCAGGTGTGCTCCGGCAGGTGCACGATCTTCGCTCCGGCGGCGACGCAGCCGAGGACGAACATCCAGTCTTCCTGCATGAACACCTCGTCGGGCGTGCACTTCAGGTAGCCCACCTGCTGCGCGAGCTCGGTCCGGACCAGGGTGACGATCGTGGTCAGGATCGGGTTGGCCGGGTCGAACGGTTTCCCGAAGTGCGGCAGCGGGTCCCGGCCGGGCGGTTCGAGCTGGTACCAGCTGTAGACGAAGTCGGCGCCGGTCTCCTCGGCGCAGTCCAGGAGCCGTTCGAGGTGCTGCGGCATCCACTCGTCGTCATCGTCGAGGGTGGCCACCCAGGTCGTGCGGGCGGCACGGAGCGCCCGGTCCCGGGTGGCCGGGGCGCCTTCCCGCTGGGTGTCGATGGCGATCGATAGGGCGGCCGGTGGTGCCGTCTGCGCGGTGACGGACGCGACGGCGCGGACGAGCATCCCGGCTCGCGGGGGGATGCTCGGGATGATCGCGGTGACGTCGCGTTTCACCAGCGGTCCGGGAGGCCGCTGGTGTTCCGCCCGTGGTGGTGCCACGTCCAGGTGCGTTCCGGCACGTGGTAGATCTTCGCTCCGGCTTTGATGCACCCGAGGGTGAACAGCCAGTCCTCACCGGCGCGCTGTCCTTCGACGGTGCCGTCTCCGGGCTCGCGGAACCCGACGGCCTTCGCGAGCTCGGTGCGGACCAGGGTCACGATCGTTGTCTGGTGGGGGGCGTCGTCGTCCCACGGCTGGCCGAAGTACTGCGCGAGCGGGTCGGTGCCGCCGGCCACGACGAACCAGGGGTACAGGTAGTCGGCGCCGCTGCTCTCCGCGTGCTCGCGCAGGATCGCGATGTGGTGCGGGCCGAGCTCGTCATCGTCGTCGAGGAACGCCGTCCACTCGGTGGTGACGGCGTCGAGCGCGCGTTGCCGGGTCGCCCACGCGCCTTGGCGGTCGGTGTCGACGGCGACCGACAGGGCGTCGGGGGGCAGGGTCTGCGCGGAGGCGGAGGCAACGGCGCGGGCGAGCAGGCCGGCGCGTGGCGGGATGGTGGGGATGACGACGGTGACGCCGCTGGTCATCGGTGCCTTTCCGGTCGGGTGTGGGTGTGGGTGTGGTGATGGTGGCAACGGCCGGGGGCTGGGAGCGGAAGGCACGCCGCTGGGTTCACCAGGATGTGGCTCCCCACTTCTTCAGGAATTTCTTCCGGTCCTCGTCGGCCCAGCGGGTGAGCGTCGGGGAGAGCGGGTTGCCGTTCGGGGGGTGGGCGACGCGGGTCCCGCCGACGATCCCGGTGCCGCGGCGGCTGCGGGCCTGCCACTCGAGGTCGTCGTCGAGCCACCAGTGGCGGAACTGCGGGTCGCAGCGTAGATCGTGCTCCCCGGCGATGACGAAGGCATAGCCGGGGAGCCGCCGGTACAGGTCGATTGGGGCGGGCTGCCGGTTGATGAACACCTCCCCGTTGGGGAACTGGCCGTGCTGGTCGGGGCCGGCCGCGGTGAGGTCGTGTTCGCGGAGGGCGGTGGCGAGCCGGGTCACGGTGTCGAGGTCGGCGGTGGTGTCGGCGTTGAACACGAAGATCTCGCGCGGGCCGGGGTCGAGTTCGGCGATGGTGTCGAAGCCGGTATTCCACCAGCGGCTCATGTTGTAGCCGGGGCTGCGGTAGTGCACGACCCGTGCGCTGGGGAAGTCCGCGGCGGCGGGTGGGTGGGGGCCGTTCGCGACGATGACGACCCGGTCGGCGGGCATGCCCATGTGCGCGAGGGTGGCCGCCATCTGGGGGATGTCGGGGCGGTGGCAGCAGGCCATGGCCCAGAGGTTCATCGGCCGGCGGTCTCTGTGGGGGCCGGGTGGTCGGCCAGCCAGCTGGGGAGCCAGTGCTGGGCGTACCAGGCGACGGTGTTGGCGGCCCCCGTTTCGAGGGTGGTGAAGAGAGCCGGGTTGGCGATGCCGAGGAGGGTGGAGGTGTCGGCGAGGACTTCGGCGCCGGGCGTCTCCCCGGGGCGCATGGGTAGGTGGTGGATGACGCTGGTGGAGCCAGCGGCGGCCACAATGGTTTCGGCGATCTCGCGGACGGTGGTCCGCCGGCCGGTGCCAGCTTCGATCGGCTGGCTCAGGGCGCCGTGCTCCTCGGTGTAGGTGAGCGTGGCGGCGAGGGCCCACGCGACGTCGGAGACGTGGATCATGTCCATGATCTGCTGGCCGTCGCCGTAGATCTCGATGGGGTTCCCGGTGAGCGCGCGGCAGATGAACGACGGCATGATCTTCCGGACCTTGGACGGGCCGTAGGGTGCGGCGATCGACTGGCCGGGGCCGTAGGCGTTGAGCGCGCGGACGACGCTCACCGCGATGTGGCGCTCGTCGCGGTACATCGCGGCGAACTTCTCGACCGTGGTCTTGGTGATGGCGTAAGTGTTGAGCATCCACCAATTCCCCACGGCGATGTTCACGCCGGGCAGCCGGTACTGCGCGGCGGCTTCCAGGACGTTGAGGCCGCCGAGGACGTTCGTCTCCGCAGCCGGCCGCGGGTTGGTCACGGTCTCCTGGGTGCCGAGTACGCCGGCGAGGTGGACCCACGAGTCGGCGTGGGACATGGCTTCGGTGACGGCGGTGGGGTCGCGGATGTCGCCGAGGATGACGCTGACCGCCGGGTCGTCGAAGGTGGCCTGGCCGGTGCGGTCGAGCACGAGGACTTGGCGGCCGGCGGCGGTGAGGTGTGCGGTGAGGTGCTGCCCGATGAACCCGGCGCCGCCGGTGATTAGGGTGGTGGTCACGGTGTGCTGTCCTCCTCGAGGTTGGGACCGTCGATCGCATCGAGTAGTTGGTCGAGGGCCTGTGCCGCGGCGTGACGATTGGGGTGGTGGCCGGCGAGGCGGGTGTCGAATGCCATGACTCCGGGGGCCTTGGCCCAGAGCGCCCAGCCGTCGCCGTGCTCCCGAATGCCGATGTAGCGGACGGCGTCCGCGCAGAGCACGCCATCGTCGGCGGTTCGTAGCCAGGTGCGGGGCGTGGTCATGCTGGTACAGGGGTCAGGGCGGGCAGGCCGTAGGCGGCGGCCCACTGGCCGGCGGCGCCTTCGATGGTGTGATCGGCGGCGAGTTCGCGGGCGGCCGTGCCCATGCGTTCGCGGAGGTCGGGGTCCTCGGTGAGCTGCCGTAGGCGGCGGGTCCACTCGTGGGGCCGGTCGACGAGGAACCCGGTCTCGCCGTCGCGGACGAATCCGGGGTAGGGGCCGGTGTTCGACGCGATGACCGGGATACCGAGCGCGGCGTACTCCAGGCATTTGATGTAGGACTTCGACCTGTTGAACAGGTGGGGGCGCAGCGGCGCCAGGCCGATATCGAAATCGATCGCCCGGTAGTAGCTGGCCATCTCGTGTTGCCAGATGGTGTGCTGGGTCTGCTCGGGCAGGCCGACCGCGGTGCCGTAGTCGGCGCCGATGGTGTGGAGGCGGCTGGCCTGGTTGCGGCGTAGGTACTGGCGGACCGGGTTGCGGATCTCCGCCCAGTCCATGGCGTGGGTGGCGGACCCGGCCCAGCCGACGGTGAGCGCGGCACGACGTGGCCGGGTCAGGGTGAGCAGCGACGCGGGGATCGTGTTCGGGACGACACGCACGTCCGGGTTCCAGCGGCGGAGTTTCTCGGCGAGGGCCTCGGTGGAGCAGACGACCCAGGAGGCGACGGCGATGTTCGTCCGGATGCGGGCCTGGGTCTCCGGGTCGCTGAACACCCCGTGTGCCAGTGGGGATGAGCTATCGACCTCGGTGAGGTCGTCGTCGATCTCGTAGATCAGGGTGGTGCGGCCTT
The DNA here is from genome assembly GCF_000373365.1 of Parafrankia discariae. Lineage (NCBI taxonomy): Bacteria > Bacillati > Actinomycetota > Actinomycetes > Frankiales > Frankiaceae > Parafrankia > Parafrankia discariae. The sequence goes on along the minus strand of NZ_KB891217.1, from coordinate 33,217 downwards.
CGGCTGCGAGGTCCTGCCAGGTGACGGACGGGCCGGGGTTGGTGACTCGCTGGCCGATGATGATGTCGGCATCTCGGCGCCAGTCTGGTGTGAGGACGGCGGATGTGTGGGTGTCGTGGCCGTGTTCGGCGAGCGTTCCGAGGGGCAGGCCGAGGCGGTAGAAGTAGCAGCCGCCGTTATCCGCAGCCCATCCGAAGATCTTCAATCGTGGTCCTGTTCTGCGCGGGCGAGGATGATGCGGGCGTCGGCGAGGAGCTGGCCGACGCGGGTGCGACCGACGCCGATCCGGAGAGCGGCATCGGCTTGGGTGTGGCCGGCGGCCAGGCCGACGACGACCCCGGGCAGCCGGGGGTCGATCGCGCGGAGGCGCGCGAGGAGGGTCCGGACGGCGTCGGCCTGGGCGACGTCGTCCGCGATGTCAGGTGCGGCCGGGGCCGCGGCGTCGGCCGCGCTGGTGATGTCGTCGGTGATGTCGACGTGGGGCTGTGCCAGGCGGCGTCCAGGGATCGCCGCGATGGTGGTGTGGCGCAGGTAGTCGACCACCACCCAGTCGATGCGCCGGTTGACCCAGCGGCGGAGTGCCGCCGGGTCGTCGGCGCGGCTGGTGGCGTGCGGGTCGCTGGCCAGCGCCCGCCAGAGAGCGAGCTGGGCATCCGAGTACAGGTCGTCGTACCGGGTGTCGCTCGGGCTGATCCTCCATCGGGTCCGGAGCCGGTGCGTGATCGCGGTGAGGTGCTGGCGGATCGCGGTGTCGGCGTGGTCCCGGGGGATCGTCATGGTCAGGTGTGCCGGCCCAGGGCGGTGAGGCGGGCGCCGAGCGCCGCCCAGGTGCGGGGTCCGCAGATCCCGTCGGCGCTGAGCGCGGCGCTGAGCTGGAAGACCTTCACCGCGCCGGTGGTGCGTGGCCCGTAGTCGCCGTCGGCGGTGAGCGGGGGTTTCGTGGCGGCGAGGTTGAGGGCCCGTTGCAGCTCGGCGACGTGCGGGCCGGTGGAACCGGCGCGCAGGGTGGGCCGGTCGGCGTACCGGCCGGCGGTGAGGTTGACGACGCCGGGCGGGCTGGTGATCCGCTGGGCGGCGGCGAGAATCTCACCGCGGGCGGCGGCGCGGAGGTCTCCGGGGCAGGTGCGGGGGCCGCCGTAGGGGACGCCGCCCATGCGGTGGGTGCCGATGCCGCCGCCGGCAGGCTGGTCGGTGACGGCCGCAGCCCAGCCGAAGTGCTGCATTCCCCAGGCGAACAGCTCGGCGAGGCGGCGAATTTGGATGGCCGTGTAGCCCTCGGTTTCGTAGCCCTCGGTTTCAACGCTGATCCAGTAGGGGTTGCCAGCGGCCTGCGCCCACGCCTGAAGGTTCAGCGGTACGTACTGCTCGAACCCGCCGGCTTTGGAGAGCCACAGGTGGGTGCTGACGCCGCTGTCCGGGTTGTCGAACCAGCGGAACAGGCTGCCGTTGCCGACCTGAAGGTGCGGGATCAGGCCGCGGGTGGGGGTGACCATCGCCCGGTCCTGGTTGACGTTGCGGACCGGGCGGTATTCGGCGGGCGGGTAGAGGGTTGGAAGGGTGCTCATCGGCGGGCCCCCGGGCAGTTGAGGATCGTGGCGGCGTCGGCGCCTGAGAGCGCGAGGGTGCGACCGAAGAGGGTCTTCGCGTCTGCCGGGTCGAGTTCGGAGAGCGCCACCCAGAACCGGCAGCCGGCGCGGGCGAGGGTAGCCAGGTCTGCCTGCGCGCGGTGCAGCTCGGTCTGCTGCCGGTTGATGTCGGTCTGCTGCTGCTCGATGCGCCGCTGGGCTGCGCGGACGTCACGGAGCTGGGTGGAGACGAACCCGACGATGATCGCGGCGATTGCGAGGACTGACACGGCGGCGGCGAAGCGCAGCGGCCGATCGACGGGTGCGCGGTGGCGGCACCGTCGGGGGCCCTGGCCGGGCGCAGGCTGGGCTGGGCCGTGTTTGTCGGGCGGCGGGGTCGGGGTCACCGGCTGACCGCCAGCAGCGCGAGGACGGCGAGGACGGCGATCGTCAGGTAGGTGAAGGTCCACCGGTACCGGGAGGCGACCCCCCGGCCGGCGGCGGGGGGTCGGGTGTGGTGGGCGGGTCGGTTCGGCGCCGGTCTAGGGCCAGCGGTCCGGGGAGGCCCATCAGCGCCACCAGGCCGGCGAGTAGCCAGGGCCGGTCCAGTCCTGAAATCCAGATCTCGTGGATGAAGCCGCTGGTCCCTACCAGGAATGCCAGCCAGCTCTGTATCGCGGCGTTGGACCACGTTCTCATCTCCGCCGATCACCAAAGCTCCCGGTACGCGGCGCCGGAGCGCGGGTTCTGAGGGACACGCCAAATATCTGATTTGACATTGCGTTCGTCGGTGTCGGAGAAATACACCTCGTAGGCGAGGATGTCAGCGTTGTCGGCGAATAGCTTGCGCATCTTCTCGATGTAGAGCGGGTTATCTCCACCGCCGTCGGGTCCCCGGCCGGACACGACACCCCACTCCCCTACGGCGAACAGCTTGCTGTGGCCGCGGGCGAACGCGGCGAGCCAGCAGGCACCACCCTGGGCGTTGCACTGGGTGTCGAAGGCGACACCGGATGGTGACGGCGGGTAGTGGTCGTAGGCGTCGATGCTGACGATGTCGACCGTTGTGTCACCGGGGTAGAGGTCGAGCGGGTTGTGGCTCGGGGGGTTCTGCGAGTAGTGGGCGTTGATCGCCCAGTCCATCTGCGCGGCGGAGTCCGTTGATTTGATCGCCGCTGCAATGTGCTGCCAGCAGGTTTTGTACAGGGCTGGGTTGGTCGCTGACCACTGGAACCAGTTCCCGTTCGCTTCCCACGCGATCCGGATTATGGACCCGGCCCGGTTCTGGGTTTTCAGGGTGGTCCCGAAGGTGCGCCATTGGGTGTCGTAGTCGCCGCGCGCGCAGGCTGTGTAGGTTCCGCCGGTGTTCTCGGGCCAGGGTGGTACGGAGATGATGAGTTTTCCGGGCCAGCCGCGGAAGTTTCCCCAGATGAATGATTCGCTGCCGACGATGTGTTGCCAGCCCTGGTTGCGGGTGACGAACGTGAGCGCGATGTCGGTGGGGTCTCCGCGCCAGGTCCCGAACGCGGTGACGTTGGCAGCGTTCTGGACTGGTTCGGGGTAGACGCCGGATAGCCAGGTCGCGGGTGGTCGCGCGCTGGTCGGGCTGGTTGTCGGCGTCGGCGCGGGGGCGTCGGGCCCGGGGCCCTCGGCGATGTTCTGGCCGAGGTACGTGGTGAGCGCGACGAGGGCCGTGATCGCAACGGTGATCAGCGTGAAGATAGCGCGGCGCATCTGGACGTCGGTCACGGGTGCGCTGGCGCTGTCGGGCTGGTCTGCCGGGCCCGTGGCCGCGTCGGCTGGCTGAGCTGGTTTGTCCTGCGAGTCGGGCAACGGTTCCCCCCTGGTCGGGTTGCCGCGCCCGTCCCCATCGTGACGCGCGGTTACCGCGACACGCAACGATGAGATGCAACACGACGCAACGCCGCCGTACTGTTTCCCTACGCAGCGGCGAGGGAGAGCGCCGCGAACCGCAAGGGAGACAGGACATGTTGCACAACGAGGACTACACCGAGCACCTGCACGGACTCGGTCTCGCATCGCTCGAAGACACCTCGTACGCACACGAGTACGTGGCGCTCCGCGAGGGGCCCCGGGCAGTTCTGGACGTGATCCACGAGGAGGCGGACGAGCAGCCCGTAGGCGCCGCCGCGGTCGATGCCTGGTTCGACCTGGTCCCCGTGCACGCCTGGGGCGATGCCCTCCCCGACGACGATCTGAGGTGGGTCACGGACATCGCAGCCGCGCTGCGTCCCGAGGTGCAGGCGCTCCTGGCCGCGGCGGCGCCGATCCGCATCGAGCTGCCTGTGACCACCGGGGCGCCGCGGGTTCTGGCGGGCGCGCGGTGAGCGAGGACCTGCGGTTGCGGGTGCAGGTGGAGAACCGGCCCGGACCGATCGGCGGTGGGAACGTCGTCGTCTCGGTGCAGGGCGTGGACGGGGCGCCGGTGCCGGTGATGTTGTTCGGGGTCGGCCCGGTCGACCCGTTCGGCTTGGACGCGGCCGGGGTCCTGGCTCTGCTCGACCGGCCCCAGACGTCGCGGTGGGCCGGCGTGCCTGCTCAGGTGGCCAGCCGGAACCGGATGTACCAGTGGATCACCGTGCACGCCCTGGCGGTTGACCGGGCGTTCGCGGCCGACGAGCTCGACGAGGTCGCGTGGCGGATCAGCGAGTTGGAAGAGCGGCGGGCGGGGCTGCGAGCGTTGCTCGCTGAGCGGCCGGCCGTGCTGGACGCATATCCGGCGGGTGTCGTGTGACGACCGAGATCGTGCCCGCCACCGAGAAGCTCCTCTTCTACTGCCCGCTGTGCACCTGCCCGACGTGCACGCAGCGGCGCGCGCATGACGGGGCCGCTCATCCGCTGACCGAACTGCGCATGTGGTTGGGCTGGTCCCTGGAGCGGCTGTCCCGGGAGGTCGCTGCCGGTGCGCGATTGATCGGCGCTGGGCGTCCCGCGCACAACCGGCAGAAGACCTGGCGGTGGGAGCACCGCGGTGTGGTGCCGGGTCTGGTCGAGCAGGGCGGCCTTGGCTACCTGTTCGGCGTGTCGTCGGCGGATAGGAGGGCCAACCCGTGGCCGGGCTGGTTGCCGACTGTGGCCGAACTGGCCGAGCGGGGAGGCGTGAGAAGGACCGAGATTCGCGTGGGCGGCCGGGTCACCGCGTCGCGGAAGTACACCGCCCTGTGATCTGAACAGAAGGACCGAGGCCGATGCCGGCACATCCCGCGCGTGGGGTGTGCCGGCATCGGTGTGTCAGGAGCAGGAAGGGGTGGCGTGGTGGGCGCTGATAGCGCGGAGGACGGGCCGTACTGGCAGGCGCGGGGGGCATGTCTGGAGTACCCGACGGAGTGGTGGGAAGACGCCGACGTTGCGGTGTCGGAGGTGCTGCCGGGCCGGAAGGGCCAGCGGGCCCTCGGTGAGCGGGCGGAGAACAGGCGACGGCAGACGCTGGCGTTGGCTGTGTGTGCTGGCTGCGCGGTGGAGTTGGAGTGCCTGGTCGAGCGGGCGGCGGCCGAGCCGCCGAGCGCCCGGTCGGGGACGTTCGGTGGGATGACGCACACGCAGCGGAGCCGGAGGGGGGCGGTGGCGGCGCGGGTTGCCGAGTTGCGGGCGGCGCGTGAAGACCGAGGCTAGTGGTCTTTGCGTGGGTGCGGGGGCCGGGTGTTCAGCCGCTTTCTCCCGGCAAGGGCGTGCCGGGTTCTAGCCTTCCTTTCACCTTTCCGCTTGTTCACTTTGCGCATGTGCAGGGGGACCATCGTGCTATGGGCATCGCAAACAGCGCGGGGACGTCACGGCGGGCCATGCTCGCCGTGCCCATCCTGGGAGCGTTCGGGGTGACAGCCGGCGCCATCGAGGTGTTGCCGATCGACACCCTCGACGAACGCATCAAGACTGCCGGGCTGGCGTACGACCATCGGCCACCCGCTGACACGCTGGCCGTGGTGCTCCCGCTCGCTCGCGGCGCCGTGCTGGGGGCCCGGCAAACACGGTCCGCCGGGCGACGGTCCGCGTATACGCGGCTGGCGGCGCGCGGGCATCTTCTCGCCGGGCAGGCGTTCACCCACACCGGTCGGACCGAGCGAGCACGGCAGGCCCTGTTCGCCGCCGGGCAGGAAGCCCAGGCCATCGGCGATATCCACACCAGGGCTCATGTCCTCGCGTTGTCGGCGCGGATCGCGGACAAGGCCGGGCACCGGAAAGCTGCCGTCGAGCTGGCACGGCAGGGTCGGCGGGTCGCGCCGAGGAACAGCCCGATGGAAGCAATGCTTGCGATCAAGTACGAGGCGGGGGCCCTGTCGAGCACCTACCGGACGTCGGAGATCGCAGTAGCGATCCGTGCGGGAGACCGGGCGTTCGCCCGGTCCGGTGAGCAGCGCGACCCGCCGCGCGGCTGGTCGTTCCTCGACGACGGGATACACCCCGGTGACCTCGCGCTGTCGGCTGCGGGTGCGCTCGCTGCCGCCCGAGAGCCGGTCGGTGAGTGGCTGGAGGTCGCGCAGGCTGACGCTGATTCGTCGGGGGCGCACGCGATGCGCGCGGCTGTGCGGATCGTGTCCGCGCGGGACGCGGTGAACCGGCGGGATTTCGACGCGGCGTCACAGGCCCTGAACGAGGCTGTGACGATCTGCCCGGATGCGCGGACGTGGCTGGCTCGTGAGGTGCTCGAAGTCGCCGGGTTGATTCGTGCTGGTGGGGGTGGTGCGGTTGATGCGGCGGTTACCGCGCAGGGGTGGTTGGGGTTGCCTCGGCGGCCGGGGGATTCGACGCAGATCTGAATTCTGGAAGGTAGACCACTGGTAGATCACACTGATATCTGTGCGTGGATTGACGTGGCCCCCTCCCCGCATCTGACACTGTCCGTATCCCGGTCATAATCGGGCAGCTTTGGAAAGGGGTGGCCGCCGTGAGCGCGGTCCTGGCTCGGTCTCGGTCCCGTCCTCGTTTCGCCTGTAGCCGGTGCGGCCGTGAGGTGGAGCGGGCGATGTCGCTGGTTTCCGGCGAGTACTGGCAGGAGCCGGCCGATGACCTGTTCTCTCGGACGGTTCACGAGTGCACCCGTAACGCGCCGGTCGCAGTGCTCACCGTGGCCGGTGACCAGGTCGAAGTTCGCCCACAGGGCACTGCTCGGCCGCTGGTCCTGCGGGCGCTCGCGGGCCGGCTGACCGGCCCGGTGTGGGCGCTGCCTCGTGTGCTGGTCGGGCTCGCGCGTGCGGGTGTGGTGGTGGTGCTGCCGGTCGGGGGCCGGTGACGCTCTGCCCGCGTGTCACGCCCGACGCGCCGCGTAGGAAGAACGTACGCTGGACATAGATCACTTTCTTCGTAGCCCGGGGATTTTGATCAAGGGCCGTTCCGGTGTCTCACCACCGGGGCGGCCCGCTTTTTTGTGTCAGGTGGCTTCGCCAGGCCGGTAGGTACGCTGACGGCCGGCCGCCGGGCCGATGGCCGTCCGGGCCGCGATGATCCCTCGCGCCCGGACGGCCAGACCCCCTACACCACGAGTGGTGTTCGGGCCGCGGTCTCGGGCGCTGACGCTGGCAGCTCCGGGAAGAGTTCGCCGCCGAGGTGCGCGGCGATCAGGTCGGCGTCGGCGCAGTTCGTGGGCGCGTCCACGATCCGGACGGCCCACAGGTCGACGCCGGCCGCGATCGCCCAGCAGCCCGACCCGGCTGGTGTCTGCCCGGCCGTCCAGCGGTAGGCGTCCCGCTCCCCCACCGTCGGGAAGATCAGGATCTCGGTGGGGCTGTGGAGCGCGGAGCCGTCGGCCGGGGTGAGGGTTCGTGCCCAGCCGGCGTGCGGTGGCGGGGCGAGCGGGCTGGTGGTCGCGTCGTCTCCGGCGAGGGTCCGCAGGCGGGTCGTGTACTCGTCGAGCAGGGCCTGGCCCTGCTCATCTGCGAGAGGGGCCGGGGGTGTGGCCGCGGTGGCGGTGGGTGCGGGCGGGCCGCCGGGCGGGTTGGGGACGGGCGCGCAGCCGGCGGCGGCTGTGATGAGCAGTCCGGCGGCTACGGCGAGTAGCAGTCCGGCGGCGGCGAGGACGGCCCGGTTGGGGCATGTGCAGGTCATGGGGCGGGATCGTGAGGGCTGCTGGTGGTGGGGGCGGGTGAGGCTCGCCGTGTGTGCCACTGGCCGGTCACGCAAACTGTGATCATCTGGTGTGTCGCTGCGGGCCGGCACGCCCGACTGGTGGTGCGGTCCGCGACACGCCAGTCACGGCGCGTGCGCGGCTGGCGTCGTCCAGGGCATGATTCGAGATGCGTCACACAGCGACTTGATGTTGCAGGGTGACACCGCACGCCACAATTAGATCGGCCCAGCCTGGCGTACTTGGGAGAGCCGCCGAGGCCGGGCCTAGATCGAAATCCCGAACCAGACACAGGGAGATCGACTTATGGCAATCATGCCTTCGGCTACGCAGACGCGCCACGCGCCGCGCGGGGTGAGCTACACCACCCACACCGTCCGCCGGGCGGGCGGCGCCGCCCGGCCGGGCACTACCCCCACGCGCTGGGCGCTGCGCCACCCGGCGCAGCTCGACCCGTCCGCGCGCTGCGTCCTCGCCCTGCTCGCCGACCACGCCGACGCCAACGGCCGCGGCGCCGTCATCACCGGCGGCGCGATCGCCGAGACGTTGGGGCTGAAGATCCGCGCGGTGCGGACCATCCTCGCGGACCTCCGCGCCGCCGGCCTGATCTCGGCCGGCGATCAGAAGCTGGTCGAGGATCTGCCGGCGAACCGGCGTCCGTCCGTGTGGGACCTGGGCATGGGCATCAGCACAGCCGGTGCGCAGTGAGTGTCGACGCGATGGTGTGGGCGCTCCGGAGCGCGCCGGTTGGCCGGTCGGCTCCGGGCCGGACGGCGCACTCCGCGCGGCTCGTGCTGCTCGAACTCGCCGAGCGCGCCGACAGCCGTGGCTGCGGGGCGTGGCAGGCCGCGGCGACGATGGCCGCGACGTTGGGCATGCACGTGTCGAAGATCCGCGCGTACCTCGCCCTACTGGAATCGGACGGGCTGATCGTGCGCGGTGATCAGAGCCTGGTCGAGCACATCCCCGGGGGTCACCGGCCGGTGGTGTGGAACCTGTGCATGGACCAGGTGCGTTCGGCCGCCGACACGGCTGACCTACCGTCGAAGGTAGCTCGTGGTGGCCGACCGTCGAAGGTAGGCCGCGACGTCGCAGGCGGGCGCGCCCTTGGCACGGAGAACCCTTCGACAGACAGCGATCCTGCCGAGGAGCGGCCTACCGTCGAAGGTCCCCCGGCGCCGGTGCAGCCGGCGCTGGTCGACCTCGACGGCCTACCTTCGACGGTTGGTCAGGACGAGCAGCGGCCTACCTTCGACGGTTCCCGTGACCTACCCTCGACGGTAGCCAAACCAAAAACAGAACCAAGAACTACTTGCTTCCCTACGGGAAGCAAGACGGGCGCGAGCGCAGGCGCACGTACGCGAGTACCCCGCAAGGGCAGGCCGGGCCAGCCTGACACGCCGGTCAGCCCCAAGGCCCGGGAGAACGCCGCCGTCTCACAGGCCCTCCTCGATGAGCACCTCGCCCAGATGCTGCCCGCCCGCCCCACCAAGCGGGTGATCGCGGAGACACTGGCCGTCATCGGTGAACTCGTCGATGGAGGAACGTCCGCCGAGCACATCCGGGCCGGGCTCGCGGAGTACCGGGCGAAGCCCCGCTTCGGCCCGAAGAAGATCGCCGACTATGCGCTCCAGGCCGCGACCGCCCCGGCTCCCGGCTCGGCGCGTTCCGGTGGCTACGTCGACCGGCAGCAGGCGAACCGCGACGCGCTCGCGCAGACCGCGGCGATGCACAACGCTCGGGTGGCGGCTGGCCAGGCCACCGAAGGCGCTGGCCGCCCCAATTCGTTTGGGCTATGGCCATCGGCTGTGGCCGCCCAGCCAGCCGGGCAGGACTGGTCGGGGCAGCCTGGCCCGTTCGACGATCCGCACGCGGTCCGCCGACCGTTCACAGTGATCACCGGCGAGGTGGCGTCGTGAACCTCCCCGAGACCGTCGCCCTCCTCGCGATCATCACCGAACTCGACGCGAGGATCACGGTCACGCCCGACCCCGGGGACGGCCGGCCGCACACCGCCGCGCTGTGGGCGCGGCTCCTCGCCGACATCCCCCTGCACCTCGCGGACGAGGCCGTGATGGCGCACTACCGGAGCACCGGGCCGCGCATCACCCCGGGCCACATCGTCGAGTACGTCGCGACGGTGGGGGACGCGCTGCCCCCGACGAGCGACGCCGCTTACCGGCAGATCCGCCGCTGGCTGGCCTGGCGGGGCCCGACGGGCAGCCCGCGGCCGCACGACACCGACCGCGAGGACGGCGAGGGGCGCGAGCCGAAGGTGCACCCCCTCACCCGCCGGGTCGCTGACACCCTGGGCCTGTCGTGGATGGAGACCGCCCCCGAGGGCGTGGTCCGCGCGGCCTGGCGCGCGGAGTACACCCAGGCGGCCGACCGGTCCCGGCAACAGGTGCTGAGCCGGCCGGGCGGGATCGACTCGGCGCGCCGGCAGCTCGCCGAGACGGGTCCGGCGTGGGAGGCACGGGCGTTGCCGCGAGCCGCCGACGAGAAGCCCCGCCCGGCCGATGGCCGGAAGGCGCTGCCGGCCGGGCCGCCGGTGCGGCTTGACACCGAGGAGAAGCGCGCCGCGGTCGCCGAACTCCGTGCGCTGCTGGGCCGGGCCCGGCCGGCGGCGCGCGGCGAGGTGCGCCCGGTGGGTGGGTGGCGGGGGCTGGCCGGCCCGATTCCTGAGCCGGTGGCGGACGGCGGGGTGCCGGACCTCGAGCGTGCGCGTCAGATCAACGCTCTCCGCGAGTGGGCGGCTGCGCAGGGCGAGCCCCTTCCGGGTCCGAACGCGGCGACAGCGTGAGAGCGCCCGTGCGGCCCGCCGTCGGGTGGGGGGTGCCCGTCCCCTTCGGGGGGCGGGGTTCGGCCGTGTGCGTGGACGTGAGGGCCGCCGGTTGCGCCGCGCGGCCCGTTGGTTGCATCGCGATGCCGCGTGCCGCGACTGCGTAGCGCAACACGCCGGTCTCGCCTCCCCAACTTAAAGTGCCTGGCACGTTAAGTTGATGTCACACCGCAGGGAGTAACCGAAGGAGCCGACACCATGAACGCCACCACCACCGCGATCACCTACGCCGCCGCCATGAAGGTCGCGAACAGCGTGCCCACGGACGCCGGCCGCTTCACCTACGCGATCGGCAGCGACGCCGCAGCCGCCACAAACCGCGCCGCCGCGGTCCTGGACCGGCTCGCCGCACACATCGCCGACGCCGCGAACAAGGTCCGCGCAGGCGAGTCGCTCGAAGGTAGCTGGGTGACCCCGCAGGCCCTGAACGGAGCCGCGCTCGACCTCGCCACCTACGAGGCGCACCGCCAGGCGTGGAACACCCTGCTGGCGGCCTTCCCCGCCGCCAACGCCTGACCAACCCCCACCCCACGAACGCGACGGGAGCCCCGATGCCGACCGCCCAGCAGATCACCGACGCCCGCCGCACCGTCGCGCAGGTAGAAGCACTGATCGATGAGGTGCTCCACGAGATCGCCCGCCGCCTCCTGGCCGACATCGCTGTCACGGACCCGGACGCCGAGCAGCTGACCCGCACCGCCGCCACCCTCAACCGAACCAGGGTCCGCGCCGAGTTCATCAACACGCTTCCCAAGCCTGCCCTCACACACAAGATCCGCACCGCGTACGAGGTCGTAGCCGCCGAGCCCGCCACCCCGTAGCCCCCAGGTCCTGCGGGCCGAGCACCCGGCCCGCAGGACCCCGCCGATCCCCAGAGTCCAGCCCCGGAAGGACCCGCCGTGCTCAGCCTCACCGCCCCGCCCCTCGACCAGCCGACCCCGACCCCCACCGTCGGGATCACCGCGGCCGACCTCATCCGCTCCATCGAGGAGGACATCGCCTACGAGCTGGCGAAGCCCAAGGGCCTGCGTGACCGGCCGTGGCTGGACCAGCTGTACGAGGACCTGCGCGACGCCCGGGAGAACCCCCGCGCCTGGCTCTGCGTCCGCTGACCACCAGCCCACCCGAACCGCGAGGAAACCCACGCCATGAACCCCAACCCGCACGCCACCGAACCCGCGGTACCACCCGCCCCCCACGGAACTACCGCCCGCGCCATCGAGGAACTCGGCGATCCGGGCGCCGGCTACTACCTCAGCATCGGCCCGCTCGGCACCAACACTGGCCCGGTGCGCTGGTGGCGCGTCCAAGGCACGCAGACCACCGGGGATCAGGCCGGCGCCTCCTGCACGTTCCCTGCCGCCGACTCAGCCGAGGATGCCCGCGTGCAGCTCGCCGTGTTCCGCACGGACCCGGAGAACGCCCGTTACGACACCTGGGAGATCGTCAAGATGGAGGCGGTGGTGAGGCACTCCCTCGAACCGCTGAAGCCCGAGACCACCAGCACGGCCAGCGGCATCGACTACTACGCGATGGGGCAGCAGATCGGCCGCGAGCTCGCCGCCGCCCACGCCGGAGAGGACCCCGACACCGAAGACCCGTGGGCGGACCGAGACGCCGAGGTGGACGAGCGCCGGGCCGTGCTCGCCGGCAACCTGGACACTGCGTACGGCGCGATTGCCGACGGGATCAGGAACCTCGACGCGCTGACCGGCAGCCTGTACGACGTCGAGTTCGTCGAGGGGTACGGCAGAGACGTCGCCAGCTTCCTGGCCGATGCTCGACGGTTCATCGGTGGTGCCACCGCGCTGGTCGAGAAGGCCACCCGATGACCGCCCCGCCCGTGATCCACCCGTCCCGGCTGCCGTGGCTCACCGCCCTCGACTACACAGGGCGAGCCGGTCACGACGAGGAGATGCGCAGGTCCACCGCCTACCGGCGGGCGATGCGCCGCGACCCGCAGGTCATGGGTGCCATAGCGGAGCGCTTGGGCGCTGACCCGTGCCTGACCGTGGCCGACGTCCGCTCGGCGTTCACCGCAGCCGGCGTCGAGCTGGAGCCCGGTGAGGATCACCTCGTGGTCGACACGTTCGACGAGATCCGCATCCCGCTCGTGGCCCGCTTCACTGCGGATCTGGCCATCCAGCGGGCAGAGCGGACGCGGGACCGGTGGACAGGCACACGGCGGCAGCACGCAGCGTGGCGCAAGGCCCGATGGATAGGCGGCGCCCTGTGATCACCACTCCCGAAGACCTTAACCCGGAGCAGGCGTGATGAGCGTCGAGTATGGGGTCTGGTTCGACCCGGACGGCGCGTTCGTCTCCGCTCAGTGCTGGAGCCGCACCTCGGCCGAGCTACAAATCAGCGCCATCGTCGACCAGCTCCCGGCCGCCGACCGAGCCCAGGCCCGAGCCGAGCACCGGGTGCGCGCGCTGTGTCCCGACCACCGCGACGACGAGCAGCCCGCCGACGAGTGCGAGCTGTGCGACGACGAAAACGACGAGTCTGAACGTCCCTGAATATGCGTGTGGGCCCGGACGCTGATTCGTCCGGGCCCACACGCATGAGCAGGGCCAGTCAGGCAGCCCAGTCCGGATCGAACCCGATGGCGTTCGGGAACGCGCCGGCCAGCGCCCCGAGCAGCTCCGCCGGGTCGGCCTTCCGACCGCCCTCGTCCGCGGCAGTCAGCAGGTCCACAACCGTCTGGAGCGCCCGAGCAGGGGCGGGGGCAATGTTGTGCAGTTCCGCGATGCGGTGCCGGAGGAACGCCGCCGGGCCGGCGGGGTCGATCGGGCCGCCACGGACGAACCAGCCTGATCCCTGCCGGCTGGTCGCGAGCCGCAGTTTCTCGACGAGGTGCCGCCGGGCATTGCGCACGGGCTGATGTGAGCATCCGTAGTCCCTCATCAGGTCGGCCTCGGACGGTAGCCGGTCTCCGGGTCCGAGTTCCCCGGATTTGATGCGGCTCGTTATGTCGTGAACGATCTTCTCGAAGATCTTCGTGGGCTCGTCGTCGTCCATCATTGCTCTCCTTAGGTGCTCGGCACTGACAGTACGGGCCCCCGGCCGTGGTCCGACGCGACACGCCGCCACTTCACGTACCCAGCACTGTAAGTGCCGGGTAGAGTGTTGCAACAAGATGCAACATCAAGATGCTCATCACACAACCCCATCCGGGAGGCCCCCATGGCAGACATCAGAGTCGAAAGCAAGCTCCCGGACTGGTCGGAAAACGGGATCGAAATCATCCGCCGCCGCCTGGTCGAAGAGGAAGAAGCCAACTTCTACGCAGTGATCAGATTCGACTGCTCGAAGGTCACCACGACCAGGGACACCGGAGAGGTCACCCCCACCATCCGTATCCGAGCATTCGAGCCCATCGGCACCACCATGGACGGCGCCGCCGACGAAGACGCCGCCCGCCGCCTCCTCGAAACCGCCTGCGAACAGCGCACCATCGCACGCGACGCCGACCCCGACGACGACCCGAACAGCATGTTCAGCGGCGTCGACCCCATCACCGGCGAGATCCGCAAGCCCCCCACAGACGGATGACCGCTCAGGCCGCGCCATGCCCCGGATGCGGCCAGCCGATCATCCCCACCTGGTCCGCCGCGACCGGATGGGGACTGATCCTCAACCAGCACCCCACCCCCACCATCACCACCGCACACACCGCCGGGCGCCGGACCGTCTACACCACCCACCCCGAACAGATCGGCTACATCCTCGACCGGTCCGGCGCCGCGCACGTCGCCTGCGCCCCCGGCCCCCACGGCAACGCCGGAGCCGGCGAGGCCCGCGACCAGCACACCAGCTGCGGACGCTCCGGCCAACCCGAAGCCGTCACCCGACTGGACTCCGACCGGCTCGTCGTCCACCCGTGCGGACAGGTCGCCGCCGACCGGCTCGGCCTGGTCCTGCCCGACCCCGACACGTTCACCGCCGCCGAGGCCCTGCGCCGCCTGACCGTCGCCGGTTTCTACCTCCACACCCGGGACTGATCATGCGCCGCATCACCCTCCGCCGCCGGCCCCGCCGCGACCCCGTGGCGCGGCTCCGCGCCGCACGCCTCGCCGGCCGCCTCCACGCCCGGCAAGGCGACCTCTCTCCCACTGCGATCGCAGAGCAGGCCGGAGTCACCCCCCGCGACGCGGCCCGCGCCCTACGCGGCGACGAGATCGACGCCGACGCCGCGGCGCTCCTCACCTGCTGGACCCACACCCCAACCCGCCAGAAGGAAGGCGCCCCCAATGACGATCACCGCCGCCGGCCGCCCGCATCCGACCTGGGCAGGCGAGGGGACCCAGGCTGGTGGCCTCACCCCCGCTGAGAGCGCTCGTCTCCTCGCGAACATGTTCCAGACCTTCGCCGTCTCAACCCTCGCCCTTGAGATCACTGCCTACGGCATCCCGGCCGCGCAGGGCAGCAAACGACACATCGGCCACGGCCGACTCATCGAGCAATCGAAGGCCGTCCGCCCGTGGCGCGCTGCCGTCAAGGCCGCCGCCGAGGAAGCGATGGGTAGCCCCTGGACACCACTCGACGGCCCCATCAGGTTGGACGTCCTGTTCACTCGGCGCCGCCCCGCCTCCGCGCCGAAACGGCGCCGGGCCTGGGCTGCGACGTCACCCGACCTGGACAAATATCTGCGCTCGACCGGCGACGCGCTGACCGACGCCAGGGTCTGGGTTGATGACGGGCGCGTCGTCGCGATCAACACGGCCAAAGTGCTGGTCGGCGAGCCGGGGGCACTCGACCAGCCGGGCGCGCTCATCAGGGTCTGGCGCCTCCACGAGAACATCGAGCACACCCACGGTCGGCTCATCGCCCTGGACGCTCTTGCCTCGTCTGTGGCGGCGCTCCCGGGCAACGGTGGGTGCCCGCGCTGCGGGGAGATGCCTTGACCGGCGAGGCGATGGTCCTGCTGTCGTTCGCGCGGTGCGGGTCGTGCGAGTACGGCAGCCTGGACGACCCGGCCGCCTGCCCCCGCGAGCCGCACTCGTGGATGGACCCGGCCGACGAGGCGCACTGGCACCGGCTGAATGGGGAGGGTCCGATCCCGTTTGGGCTGTGTGGCTGTCCGTGTGCGAGCGGACCGGGCGACACGCCGCGGCTCGGCGACCCCACCTCCCCAACTTAACGTGCCAGGCACGTTAAGTTGGTGTCACACCGAACGGGCCACACACCAAGGAGTCACAGTGATCGCGAACATCCGCACCGGCGCCACGCACCGCCTCACCGGCACCGCCCCCGGCCGCGGCGGCTGCGACCACTGCGACGCCCGTCTCACCCACCGGATCGTCATCACCGACGCCGCCGGCGCCGAGATGATCGTCGGCCGGAAGTGCGCCAGCCGCTTTACCGGCTGGACCCCCACCCTTGCCGAGGCCGAGGCCGCCCAGTTCGTCACCAACCGCGAGATCACCCAGCACAATTGGATCTTCTTCTCCGTGGCCGCACGCACCCTCGCCGCCCGCGCCGCCCACGAGGCCGCTTGCCGTGCTGCTCTCCAGAAGGCCGCGCAGGCCCGCAGCACCTACGAGATCGCCCCGATTCGCATCCCCGCGTTCGCCGAAGCCGCGCTCCTCGACGCCGTGACCCACCTCACCCTCAACACCTGGATCTACGCCGACGCCGACCCGCACGCCCGCCAGGCCCTCGCGCAGGTCGCCGCCGCAGCCGGAGACGGTTCCTGCCCCGCCGACAACGAGACCCCCGACGAGTACGCCGCCCGCGTCCTAGCCACTGCCAGCCGCTGACCACCTGACCGGGCCGCCCCACACCGGGGCGGCCCGGCACCTCGAGAGGAACGATCATGACCGGCCGTCCCGCCCGCTTCACCATCACCCGCCGCGCCCTGCCCGACCGCGCCCGCGAGGCCGCCGAGCAGACCGGCCGGACGTTCGACACCCGCATGCACCCGACCGAGAGCCGGCTCCAGTACGTCATCGACGGCCAGCCGATGACCCCCGGCGAGGCCGCCGACCTGCTCGGCATCCCGCTCTTCGAGTAGCCCCCACCCACCAGCCCCGCCACCCCGGAGGACCGCGCCATGGCCAGCCACGACCTGATCAAGAAGTACGAGGACGGCACCGCCCTCGTCTACTGCCCGGCCGCCCAGGATGACGCGGCCACCCGCGTCTACAACGGCATCCACCACTGCGAGTGCTGCGGAGACGTCGTCAACCCGGCCGTCGAGCCGATCGAGGTCGTTGGCCTGGACGTCCTGCGTGCCGCCCTCGACGAGGCCCCCGCTGGTCCGTGCGAGTGGTTCGCGTTGTGCGACCACCCGGCCGACCGGTACCGCCCGCACCCCATCCTCGGCCAGGTCCCCATCTGCGCCCGGTGCGCTGAGAAGCTCAGCGCGATGGGCGCGTAGCAGGGCAGCCGCCTCCGCGCGCTCGCCCAACCTGACCCAGCAGTCTGACCAAAGCGGGGCCTGTACCGGCCCCGCTTTTCATTTCTCTGCGCACGGTTGTTCCGCTGCTACAGTCTCGTCATGCCAGAGCCTGCCAAGGTGCTAGACCTCAGCAAATGGAAACTCAATGTTCCCGTCGAGGAGATAGACCAAATCCAGCAACCCGCGCTGGCAACGTATCAATCGCGGGACTTCTCGACCTACTCTCAGGTTGTTTTCACTTCCACTGTGACATTCAACGTGCGCGCCGACGGCTGGGTGCAGCCCGGCGCTAGCTACCCACGCTCTGAGCTGCGAGAGATGAACCCGGGTGGCACGACCAACGCGGCGTGGAACTCTGCCTCCGGCACGCACGTCATGGAGGTAACCCAGCGGATCAATCACCTGCCGACGGTCAGGCCGAGGCTAGTGTGTGGGCAAATCCACAACACGCCTGACTATCTGTATCTGACCGTCCTCGACGGGACCCGCCTCTACGCAAAATTCATCGACACCGAGATCGGTAATCTCGACACCAATTATCAACCAGGAACCTGGTTCGACCACAAGGTCGAGGTGATAAACGGAAGCCTGAAGATCTACCACAACGGAGTTCTCAAAGCAACAACCACAATGAATCAGACCGGCTGTTATTTCAAAGCCGGCTGCTATCTCCAGTCGAACTTGACCTACGATCTCCCGGCCGCGTACGGCGAGGTGGAGATCTCCGCACTGACCATCACCCACAGCTGAGGCCGCCGGCAGGCATCCGCGCCACGGCAGGACACAAGATCCAAGGCCGGACCGTTACGCGGTCGCCTGGCTACACTGGGTGGGGCGCCGGGACATCCCCCCGTTGGACCGGCGCCCCCCCCAGCAAACGAAGAGGCGGACCCGGGCGGGTCCGCCTCTTCGCGTTGCACGAGCGTCCCGGGCTGGCCCGGCCCTGCTCAGCCGTACTGGTACACCAGCGGCACCCGGTCCGTCCGCACCAGCCGGCGGACCACCAGCACCACCCGGCCCGCCCCGTCATAGCCACGCCGCCACACCAGCACCGGCGGCACCGGAGCCCGGTCCAGGTCGAGGCGGGCACGCTCCTCCGGAGACGGCGCCCACCCGCTGATCGTGTCTTCCCACCGCAGCGACAACCCGGCCGCGACCAGCGCGGCGGCGAGCGCCCGCGGCCCGCCGTCGAGCGCTACCCGGCCGGCCAGGTCTGGCACCGTCGCGATGGTCAGCAGCTCGCCGGGCTCCTCGACGACGTCCAAGAGCTGGCCGCGGGAGCCCTGCCACGCGGGCACGACCGTGCCGACCGCGACCCCGAGCCGTGCCGCGAGGTCGACGCCGGCCGCCAGGGCGACCGTGTCACCGCGGGTGTACGGCTCACCGGGCAGGCCAGGCACCTCGACCGCCGACCCGTCCCAGTTACCCGCCGGGTCGACCGCACCGCGGACCCGCGCGCCGCGCCCCTCGACCAGGTCGAGGAGCCCAGCGACGGCGAGCAGGCGTAGCGCCCTGGTGACCGTGCTCTGTGCCACCTGGTGCTGCTCGGCGAGGGCCGCCAGCGACGGCAGCCACGTCCCGGGCGGGGGCTGGCCGGCGGCGATCTGCCCGCGGAGCGTCGCGGCGAGCTGCTCGGCAACTGCCGGCTGGCGGGGCACGGTGGTCGGTCCTCCCGGGGTGAGCGCGGCTTGCGTAGGGAAATCGTGCGTGGCGATCGTGACACCGATTGTCACGCTCCGCCGCGCCGGCACGCCGTAAGGAATTGACACTCCCCAACGTCACGCCTACGTTACGCCCAGTGAAACCGGACAGACACGGCTGAGCCCCCGCCTTCATCACCTCCACCAAACCCGCCACCAGGAAGGACCCCCGAATGATCGGCAACCCCGCGCTCCTCAAGCCCCACGAAGCCCGCGCACGCCTGCGCGTCAGCGACACCACCCTCGTTCGCTACGCCAGGCAGGGCCTGATCAGCGCCAAGCGCCTCCCCGGCGGCCAGCGGCGCTACATCGCCGAGACCGTCGATGCCCTCCTCGACCAGTCCACCCCCACCGCCCCCTGACCACCCCACCCACCAGACAGAAAGGAGATCCACCGTGGCCCTGAACCTGCACCGCGCCGAGCACGCCGCCGCCGCGGCACTCCTCACCCTTCTCTGCACAGGAATGTTCGCGGTCGCGGCCGTCCACACCATCGAGCTCGCGGTCTGGGCCGGCCAGGCACGCTGGGCCGCCTACGTCGTCGCCGGCACCGGTGAAGCGATGGCGACGAGAGCGTTCCTGGAGATCCGCCACCGTCGCCGCACTGGCGTCAGCACCCGCGGTGCCGTCGCAGTCCTCGCCGCTTCCATCGGTTTCTCCGGGGTGATGAACGTGGCCGCCGCGGTGATCGGCCGGGACAGCGCCGGCCAGCTCACCGGGGACGCCGGAGCCTGGCGGCCGATCATCGCCGTCTGGGTTGTGATCGCCTTCGCGTTGGCGGGGTCGCTGCACTGGTTCCGCCCGGCCGTCCCCGTCCCTGCCGCCACGCCGGCAGCAACCCCAGACAGCGCCCCCGTCCCCGAGGACACCCCGACCGCTGTCCCTGTCCCCGCGGTCGAGGACAGCACCCCCGAGGACACCCCGGCCGACCATGCCCCCGCCCCCCTCGCCCTCGTCCCCCGCCCAGCCGGGGACACCCCCACCAGCGAGGACACCCACACACCTCCAGCCAGCGAGGACACCGACCGCACCGACGGCGACCTGTACACCCTCCTCGCCGACGTCCCCCGCGACCAGGACGGCTACATCTCCGTACGTCGCGCCGCCACCGCCATGGGCTGCGGCAAGGACCGGGCCCAGCGCATCCTCACCGCACACGGCCTCGCCCGTCCCCGCACCGCGGCGGCCGGCTGATGAACCTGTCCCTGCTCCTCCTCGGCATCGTCCTCGGGCTCGTTCACGGTGTCCTCCCCGATGCCGACGACCGGCTCATCACCGGGCCCTGCTGCCTGCGCCCCGCAGCGTTCGGCAGCCACCCCCGTACCTGGTACCGGCGCGTCCGTAGGTACGCCCACCGCGTCGGCCCCCTCCGGACCGCCTGCGCGCCGGGTGTCCTCCTCGTTCTCGTCCTCGCCGGGTCCGCGCGCCTGGGCGCTGTCCTCGCCCGGCTCGCCGACCTCGGTGCCGAGCGCGGCGCGACTGTCCTCGCCGCGTGGACCGACCCCGACCACCACTGACCAACCAAGGAGTGATCATGGGCAGCCGTATCGACGAACTCGCCAACATCGACCTGTGGGAAGCGGACGGAATCCGGGAGTACTGCTCCACGCTCGCGGGCCTCTCCCGGGACCTCACCCGAGAGACCGCGATCGGCTCAGAGGCGATCCGCGCCGCGCTGGCAACCGCTGACACGATCTTCGGCTGGCCGAAGCCGCACGCCCGGATGCTCGCCAGGCGGACCACCGCCCCGCTGCGGCGCATGGTCGGCGGACTCGAAACGATCACCGTGGATGCGGTCAAGTCCGGAATCCTGTTCCAGGTGAACTTCGGCGACCCGTTCGAGGCCCGCGGCGGCGCCAAGACCCCCGCCAAGACCGTCAAGTTCTAACCCCACCTGGCCGCCCCCACCTACGCCCGAAGGAGAACCACCGTCATGGCAGGGAAAGCACTCGCAGTCGCAGGTGCCGGAAAGGACGCCATCCGCGGCGCGCACCACGGTGCCCACGCTGCCACCTCAGACATCGCGGGCCGGTGGATCCGCCACCTCCCCCCGTGGATCGCGGCAGCCGCCCTGCCCGGCCTCGCCGCCCTCTGCCACCTGCTGTGGTCCGCGCCGACCACCCTGCCCTGGGCGGTCTGCGCGATGACCCTGACCACCACCGGTCTGACCGCCCTGACCTGGAAGCTCTCCCACACCCGGGCGGCGTTCGCGCGGGCCCTGACCACGGCGATGATGTTTGCCCCGCTGGCCTGGGTCACCGCGGCGACCATCACCGGCATCACCCGGCCCGCCATATACGTGTGGGTACTCGGAGCTTTCGCCGGCTGCTTTGCGCAGAACATCCGCCTCGGCGTCCACGCGACCGGGGACACCGGCGGCCCGGTCGACCACCTGCGCGGCTGGTGGGCGACCAAGGCCGGGAAGGCCGGGCTGGAGGGATCAACGATGCGCACCCTGGAGGTCGGCGAGGACCGGGGTATCGCCGCGGTGGAGCTCGCCGAGGGGCAGACCGTCGGCGACCTGGTCCGGGCGCGGGACACGATCGCCGCGCTGGCGGGGGTTCCGCCGACCGGGGTACGGATCGCCCCGGACAGTGAGGACGCGAGCAAGGCGCTGGTCACCCTGGTGCGCCGGGACCTTCTGAACGTCGTCACCCGGTGGGAGGGGCCCACCCACATCGGAGGTCTGCCCACTGACCCGCACCTCCTCGGGATCTACGAGGACGGGGAGCCACTGGAGCTGACCCTTACCGCCGTCGCGCAGACAGCCGACCGGCCGGGGCAGAACGCGCAGCACGTCGGCATTGGCGGGAAGAACGGTGCGGGGAAGTCGGGCCCGGCTCTGATCGTGGCGGCGGACTGGCTATGCCGCCGCGAAGGTCTGGTGATCGTCATTGACACGGTCAAGCAGAAGCAGACGTTCGGCCCGGTCGCGGACTTGCTGACCCTGTTCGTCACCGACGAGGCGCGTGCGCTCGACCTGCTGACCGCTATCCGTGACCGCCTGGGCCCGGCGATGGGCAACTACCTCGGCGACCGCGGGTACAAGGACTGGGCGCCAGGCCGGGGAATCCCCGCGGTCCTCCTCATCGTCGAGGAGGCAACCGCCCTCCCCGCCGAGCACAAGCGGATCATCGTGGACCTGTTGCGGCAGGGCCGATCCTGGGGGCTCAACGTGAAGGTCTCCGGGCAGCGGTGGACCTACGACGGGATGCCTACCAGCGCCCGCGCGGAGATCGGCCCCGCGCTCCAGTTCGGTTGCGCGGATGGCGACGCCGGCTACCTGTTGGAGGACCTGGTCGAGCAGGGCGCCGACCCGGCCGCGTGGGGTAACCGCCACCCTGGCCGGCTGTACGCCCGGCTACCGAACATCGACGACGCGCGTGCGCTCACGCCTGCCCGGACACTCTGCGTCGAGCCGATCGACCTGCACCGGCGGGCCCGCCCCCACTACATCCACGTCGAGATGCCCGACTTCTACAAGGAGGCACTGGGTGACGTGTGGACGAACCGGCCGATCTGGCCGAAGGGCGGCGTCACCGCAGAAGCCGCAACCGCCAGCACACCCACCGACACCACAGAGGAGACGAAACCCGCTATGCCGACGACCGTGGTCACCGTGACCACCAGCGACGACGACCCCGCCGAGCCGGCCGCCGGCACGGTCGAGGCCGACGAGCAGTTCGACCGGGCCGCCTACTACAAGGGGGAGCCCGACGAGGACCCCGACATCCAGCCTGGCGTGGACGACCAGGTGCCGGGCGGGGCGTCGTTCTCGCTCGCCCCGCCGCCCCCGCGGCCCCGCGCGTCGGCCGAGCAGGTCGAGGCCGAGGTGCGGGAGCTGTTCGCCGCCTGGCCGGCGGGGACTCGGTTCGGTCCGACGGACCTGGCGGAGGCGTTGCCGGACCACGCGGCCCGGCACCGGTCGACGATGAGCCGGCTGTTGGACCGTCTGGCCCGGGAAGGCGTGGTGACCGACAACGGGGACGGAACGTACCGCACCGCCCCGGCTAGTTGATCAGCGTGCGCGGCGTGCGTTGATCAACGTGCAGTGCGTGCGTTGATCAGCGTGCACGCCGTGCACTACCCAAAGCCCCAGCAACGGCTAGGCGAAAAGAGCCGGCCGCACGCCACGCACGCCACGCACGCTCCGAACCCCACCAGCCACACAGAAACGGACAACACGACATGACGGTCAGGATCTCCGGCGCACAGCAACTCGGCCCCGTCACCATCCGCCGCAACCAGGCCGGCACCTGGTCGGCCGGCACCTGGGCCGGGCCGCTGCACCTCCACTGGACCCGACACCAGAAGGGGCCACGGGAACGAGGGCCGCGGCTGCGCACCCTGCTGTTCGGCCTCCCACTTCTGTTCCTGCTGGCCAGGTGGGACGCCGCCCCCGCCCTGGCCGTCGGACTGGTCGCCGCCGTCGTGGCGGTCAGCATGGTCCGGCATGCCGTCCTGCTGTGGCAGGCGTACGGCCCGGGGCGGCGCTGGTGAACCGCCGCGCGCTACTCGTCCTCCACGTCGTACGAGACGTCGCGATGACAGCCGGCGGACTGGGCATGGCTGGGCTCGCGCTCGACGAGGCGGTTGCGCGCCGCCGGTCAGCGCAGCGCCGTCGGGCGGAGGTGGGGCAGGCCGCGCCGCCGGGTGGGTGGTGAGCGGTACGGAACGAAGGCCCGGTGTCCCTGGTGGGGCGCCGGGCCTTCGTCGTTGGTGGTGGCGACACACCCCACCCATCCCTTGAATTTAACGTGCCTAGCACTGTAAGTTGCGGGTAGTCGAACGAGCACACACCGCAAGGGAGCCCCACACCATGACCACCACCCAGCCCGAACCGCAGGCCACCCGGCTCCTCGCCGACCTGCTCGGACTCCTCGCGCTCCCCTCGTTCGACGAGCTCAGCGCCACCGACCAGCTCACCCTCGCCACCTACGCCCTCGCCGTCGGCGACGCCACCTGCGACGGCGGCACCGCCGACCACATCGAAGATCCCGAATTCGAGCACCCCAACATCAACCCCGACGACGCCCCCTACCTCCTCCGCGCCATGGCCGTCCCGCTCGGCGACTGGTTCAACCACCCCGGCAACACCCGCCTCGCCGAACAGGAATGGCGTCGCTGGCGCCACGCCGCCTAACGCATGCCCGCTCGGTTGCATCACAAAGCAACATCACGACGCAAGATGTGCAGTATCCCCGGAGAGGACCCCCACCATGAACCCCACCCACCTCCACCTCCACCTCCCGCTCCCCGACGGCCGCACCGCCATCCACCTCCCCACCACCGCCACCGAACTCGGCACCTGGCTCGGTAACCCATCCATCACCAGCAGCGAACACCTCCGTTGGATCGGCGGCCTGCGCCCCCTCCTCCTCGCCGGCTGGCACATCACCCCCACCCACAGCCCCGCCCCCACCGCGCTCATCGCCGTCTACGGCGGCACCCGCCGCACCGTCGGCTACTACGACCCGATCAGCGGCCCGGCGCTCCCCCTGACCCTCACCGAGTACGCCGACACCACCACCCCAGGCCACCCCCGATTCACCCCCGAGGCCGCTACCCGCCTCATCCCGATAGCCACCACCACCCCGACCATCACCGTCCCCGTCGCCCTCCACCCCCACAACCAGATCACCCTCGGCGCCACCACCCCAACCGCAGCCGGCTGCGCCTGGCACGGCCCCACCCTCGCCGCCGCATTCGACTGGGACCCCACCCTCGCCGCCGTCCCCGAGGCCGACCTCCTCACCGCCACCGCCGCGACCACCCGGTGCGGCGCCTGCGACACCCTCACCTGCACCGCCGCCGCGCCGACCCTCGCCGTCGTATGACCGCCCCAGCCAGCCGCCCGGCGCTGCTCGCCGCGTTGTACGCAGCGTTCCGCGCCGGGCACAGCGCCGGTGACCACCTGTTCCAGACCGACTGGCAGGCCCGCGGCAAGGCGTACGGCGCCCCCGGCTGGCCAAAGGCGCTCGCCGTGCACGTCGCCGCCGTCCACGCCCCGATCATCGCCACCGTCGCCGCCACCATCCGCACCACCGGCACCCGGCCCCGAACCGGCCGGCTCGCCGCCGCGCTGGCGTTCAACGCGATCACCCACGCCGTGCTCGACACCCGCACCCCGCTCGTCGGGTTCATGCGCCGCACCGGCAGCGCGGAGTTCGCCGACCTCCGACTCACCGACACCAGCAGCCGGCCCGCGTGGGCAGCCGGCGTCTACGCCGCCGACCAGGCCGCCCACGAGCTGTGCCTGTTCATCGCCGCACTGATCGCCGCCAGCGGACAGAAGGAGCCCCGCACCCGATGAGCGCCGACAACACCAGCGCCGAGACGGTCACCACCCTGACCGTGCACATCTCCGAGCCGACGAGCAGGGAGGCGGCGTCATCCCTCGCCGAGTACCTGGAACACGCTGCGATCGAGTGCGACGGCTCCGACGTGTCGGTCTACCCAGACCGCGCCCCCCGCCAGTACCTCGCCTGGGGCGGCGGCCGGTATCAGCTCGTCGACCTCGACCGGATCGCGGAAGTGACGCTCCTCGACCGGCTCACCGGTCAGCGCGCCCACACCGGATACGCCCTCCTCGACCCGACCACCCCCGGCGGCCGGCCCCGGTTCCGTCCCGTCAAGACCCGCCCGGGGACCGAGACCCGCGACGGCGACGAGGTCACCATCGCGTACGAGGTCCTCACCGTGGACACCGAGGAACTCATCCAGCGGTTCACGATCACGCTCCCCGCTGAGCTGTGGATCTGACCGTCAGCCCCGAGGACAGCGCCCCACCCGCCGACGGTGGGGCGCTGTTCGCCCTCGACGACTGCGGGCCCGTCCTGGCCACACCCCCCGAGCAGGACATGACCCTGTCGCCCGGAGCCAGGCTCACCGCCCGCCGCCGCGCCCAGATCGCCGCCGGCACCCACCCCGTCACCGGCCTACCCCTCCTCTCGGCCGACCGGAGTCTGACCTGCCGCACCTGCAACCACATCGGCCGGCAAGGGGACACCGCCGGCCACTACTGGAAATGCGGCCGGAACCTCAGCCGCGGCGCGGCCACCGACATCCGACTGTCGTGGCCGGCCTGCACCGACTACCAGCCCGCACCGAAGGAGACCCGTTGAGAGGCATCTTCGATCCCGACGTCGAGCGCGCCCTACTCGACCACCGTCACCCTTTGCCCCCGCTCGGCGATCTCGACCGCAACATCCGCGACAAGCTCATCGACGTCATCGACGGGTCCGCGAACTGGAAGGCCCGCGGATACACCGGCCCACCCGGCGGCGACGACATCGGCATCTGGGCCCGCGACTTCATCGAGATGGTGACCGGCGCGCTGGCCCGCCTCGACCACGAGCATGTCACCGCCGCCGCGCAGGCAGCTGCCGCCCGTGCGATCAGCTCGGTCCTGACCCACACCGTCCGGAACGCCATCACCACCAGCACGCCCCGGGCCACCGCCGACCTGCCGGCCCCGCCAGCCGAGATCGAGGTGGCCGCCCGGAGGCTGCTGTGGGTCGAGAACAACCTGTCGGCCCCCGTCAAGGCCGACATCGAACTGATTGCCGGCTGGGTGCTGGCCGGCGCACGCGGCGCCCCCGCCCCCGACGGCGGCAGCAGACAGGCCCCCGCCCCCGTAGCCGCCGAGTACCGGCCACGCCCGTGGACCGAAGACACCACCACCCCGACCGGCGCCCAGCGCATCACCGTCAAGCGCGCGTGCAACGGCTGCGGCCTGACCCTCGGCGACATCAGCCCCGCCGAACTCGACGCCGCCGTCACTGGCCGGCCCCTGCCCGACGTGCGCGACGAGTGCCCCACCTGCCTACGTCAGCGCGCAGCCGACGCCGAGCGCCGGGCCGCCGACGCTGCGCGGGAACTCGCCCAGCTCCAGAGCCTGGCCACCCGGGCGGTCCGGACCTGGCGCGCGTTCGACGGGGTGTCCCGCGAGGAACGCGACACCGCGGAGACGGCACTCGGCCGCGTGCGTGACCTTGCCGCGCAACTCGACGCCGAAGCCGTCGCGCGTCACCACGGGATGACCGGCGCCGAGGCCATCACGGTCCGCCAGGTCGTACACCGCCTCTACAAGGCCATCGGCGACACCGCCCCGCAGGAACAGCCGCCCGCTGTCCTGCTGGTCGTCGAGGAGCCCCTCACCCCCGGGGACGACGCCATCTTCCGCGCCATCGCGGAGGACGCACGAACCAGCAAGCTCGCGATCCGCGACCTGCTGGAAGAGACCTCCACCTTGACGGACTCCGAAAGCGCGGACGCCCCCCACAACCCCGACGTCTGGACGCTACGGAGCTACGTCGACCAGCTCCGCACCGCGGTCCGCAGCTTGCTCGACCCCAGCGCCCCCGCCCGCGAGTGGTCCAGCGAGGAGCAGGTCCGCGCTGAAGTCGCCGAGGAAGGCATCAGCCGAATCCGCCGCAGCCTCAGCGCGCTCGCTGACAAGCTCGACGCCGAGGCCCGCGCCTACCCGAACGCACTGGGAGTCACCGAGGCGGCAGCAGCGCTCACCAGCTCGGCGCAGCGCATCCGCAAGGCGATCAACGACGCTGACGGCTCGCCGGGGCACCTGGCCCGCCAGGCCCCCGATCCGGGCACCAGCGAGCACGCCACCTGGAAACCCGAGATCCACCCGGTCGTCAAGGTGCTCCGCGAAGACGTCGAGTGGACCGACTTCGACCCGTCCGACCTGGACGACCTGGCCAACCTCGCCGCCCTGCTCATCGAGGCCCTCCCCGGCCCGACAGCCGCCGCGCAGGACGAGCCCGTCACCCGCACCCGGCTGTACGCCGAGACCGGCGACCACCCCGCCATCGTCTGGGCCCGCCAGCCCGAAGGCGCCTGGTGGCACGTAGGCCCCAGGGGCTGGGACCGCCATAACGCCGCCGGGTCCCCGGACACCCCCGTCAAGGAGCTGACCCCGCTCGGCTGGGTCGAGATCCAACATGCCGCCGCCTGGCGCCTCACACACGGACCGGCCGGCGCTGAGGAAGGACCCAGCAATGTCTGACCGCACACGCTGCGCCGGCACCGGGACCTACCGAGTCCAGACCGCAGAGGAAGAACCAGCCGACCTGCCCGACGTTAACGACCTGGTCGCCGAGCTCGCCAAAGACGACCCCCTCACCGTCACGAACGACGAACTCGCGCAGCTCGTCGTCGACGCCCACCAGATCGCCAACGCCGCCGCGGCCCGCTGGCTCGCGCTCGTCGACGAGTTCGACCAACGGGAACGGTGGGCCATCGACGGGCCTGCGCCGACGCTCGCCCGCTGGCTCCAGCAGGAATGCCGCCTCACTGCCCGCGAGGCCGGGGACGTGCACCGCCTCGTCCGGGCGCTGCGTGTTCTCCCCGTCACCGCGAAGACGTTCCGGGCCGGTCAGATCAGCATGGCTCATGTCCGCGCGATCGCCCCCGCCGCGGAAGGCGACGAGAAGGACGCCCGGCAGGCCGATCCGATCCTCGCCCGGTCTTCGCGGTGGATGCACCCGGGCCAGGTCAGCAACGTTGTGAAGACCTGGCGCCGGGTGCGGGCCGAGGGCCCGGCCCTTCCCGCCGAGGGGAGCGAGCGTGGCTGACCTACCCAAGGTCTACGTCGCCCCGTTCGGCGCCTGGCCCCACGGCGACATCATCGGAGGTCTGATCACCGAAGACGGAACCGTGCTCTGGGGACACGTCTCGTCCTCCGCGGAGTGGCTCCGCGCCGACCTGACGACCAGCTTCGAGAACCGGCGCGACACGCTTGACCAGCGTTACCCCGACGGCTACGAGGTGGTGACCGTCGACCACTGGCGGCAGCTCCCCGCGCACCTTGTCACCGCGCTGGACCCGCCAGCGGCCAAGGAGACAGACGGTGCCTGAACTAGATCTCGACGCGATCGACCGGCGGATCGCCATGTTGGACATGACCCGCCGCCTGATCGCCGAAGTGCGCCGACTCCGCTCCCAGGTCACGAAAGCGGAACGCGCCGAGGAACTCGCCATCGAGGACCGCGACCGCTACCACGAGTGGGCCGACCGCATGGCCTACGCCATCGCCCCCCGAGAGGTCATCGGCGAACACACCACCGGCAACAACCCATGGCGCGGCGCCATCGAGGAAGCCGGCCGGCTCCGCGCCCAGGTCGCTGAGCTACAGGCGGAACTCGTGGCCGCGCGCAACGACGCCGCTACACATGAACGCTGGACCGGACTCAACGCACGGGCCGCGTTCTCCTACCAGCGCCGCGCGGACCGCGCCGAGGCGCGGGTACGAGCAGTGCAGGATGTGGCAGCCGAGCTGGAACGGATCGCCGCTGACAAATCAGGGATCAACGCGGCGATGACTAGTGAGCGCGCCGTCCTCGGCCACGCCGCGGCCCGCATCCGCGAGGCCATTAACGCCACCCCCGGGGAGGCCCCGCCGTCCGGCGGCGCACGCCTCGCCCCGCGCCGGCTCTGCGGCGGCAATACCCGTATCCGGGGCCACGTGTTCGTCTGCACCTACAACGCGGGCCACGACGGCCCCCACGAACACGAGGACTACCCACCCGCCGACAACTGGCCACCAGCGTCCGTCACCACGCCGGGGGCGGGCCACGATGGCTGAGCCGCTCACCCCGTGCGGGACCTGCCCGTGGCGCCGGTCGAGCACCGTCGGCGGCGCGGACATCCCCCGGTTCGACCTGGAGCTGATGCGCGGCCTGGTCAGCACCGTCGGGCCCGGCGACGACTTCCGGCCGATCATGGCCTGCCATCACTCCACCGAGGGCGCCGAGACTGCGTGCCGCGGCTACATCGCCGTCGAGGGCTTCTCCAACATCCGGGTCAGGTTCGCGAACTCGACCGGCCGCATCCCAGCCGCCGCGATCCGGGACGCCTGCGACGGCCTCGACCTGTGGCCCTCCTTCGCCGAGATGCTCGCCGCCTACGAGGCCGCCGCCGGCCAGCCCCAGATAGCAGGCCAGCGGTGAACGGCACCGCGCCCGAGACCCCCGGCCGGTACGGCAGCGCCATAGCCGCGGTCTCCGCGTACGACGCGCTACGGGCCGCGCAGCCCCCCATCGACCGGGCCATCGCCCACGTCATCGGCACCGCGCAGAACACCACCCCCGCCGACCGCTTGGACCAGGCCGGCAGGTGCATCGCGGAAGCCCGCGCGGCGCTCGACCGGGCTACGGCCGAACTGGCCCAGCTACGGGAAGCCGCCAGCCGGCCGGTACCGCCGGCCCGTAGAAGCCGGCCGGTCAGGCGCCCGGTGCCGGCCGCGGACCGCACCACCGTGACGGCCGGCGACCGGCAGGCCGTCCTCGATCGGGAACTGACGAACGCCGTCGACTCGGGGTGGCGCGTCTACGGGCACATCCGCCCCGCGCGGCCCACCCGGCCAGTGCGCCCATGAGTCGCCACCGTCAGCGCCGGCCACCATCCGTCGCTGAGCAGCTCGACGCCGTATACGCGCGGGTCCCGGACGCCGGCTGCAAGGGCCTGTGCCAGGACGGCTGCCACAGCATGGGCATGACCCGCGCCGAACAGCAGCGGATCTACCGGGAGACCGGCCGCCGGCTCCCACTCAAGTTCGCCGACCCCGAACGGCCGTGCTCGGCGTTGGACCAGGCCGGCCGGTGCTCGGTCTACCAGGCCCGGCCGGCTGTGTGCCGGCTGTTCGGCTCCTCGGAGGTCTTGCCCTGTGAGCACGGCTGCACCCCAGCCGGCGGACTGATGCCCGCCAGGAACGCCGCCGTCGTGATGCTCGACGTCGAACAGATCAACAAGGAGCAGCGCCGATGACGAACTCACGCAAGACCAGGATCAAGGGCGAGTGCCCCACGTGCCAGCGGCTCGTGGGGCTGATGTCCCGCTCACCGACGTTCGGCCGAGGCCGAGCGGACCACTCGCGCGGGAACAGGGTCAGCCGCCACAGCACCACCGCTGGCGACACGACGTGCCCCGGCAGCGGCCAGCCCACGACCCGCATCCAGGACACGGCCACCGGGCAGTCGCTCGACGACATCCCAACCGGGAACATCTCCGGCACCAACGGGATCATCGCCGGGTCGAAACTCGCCGCACGAGCCGCAGCCGGCGGCGACCGTGCCTAACACCCCCGCCATACAGCGAGACATCATTCTCGCCACCGCGAACCTCGTCGGACGCACCGGCGCCCGCGGCTTCGAGGTCGGCCACCTCGACGACGACCCGACCAACCCCCGCTGGTGGGCCAGCGCCGAATACAAAAGCGCCCGCATCATCGCGGACGACCACCCCACCCCCGAAGCCGCTGCGGAAGGACTCGCGCGCCGGCTCCTGACCGGAGCCCGGTGCCGCTGCGGCCGACTCACCGCGCTGTCCCCGGACGGCGCGGTCGCAGTCGACGCGACGATGGCAGACGGCACCCGCTGGACCGTCGAGCAGGCCCGGCAGGCTGGCCAGTGCCTGTGGGTGCGTGACGGCCCCCAGTGGAACCCGTCCTGCCCGCCGCCGGCCGGCCGAGGTGCTGGCCGTGGGTGACCTGCCCTTCGGCGCCGTGCTCGCCGTCTTCACCGCCGCCGGCTGGCTCGTCCACGGAGGGGCTGCGCTCGCCGAAGGGCGGGTCACCCTGGCTGGGGTGGTCCTCGTCGCCGTCGCCCTGGCCCCCACCGCCGGCCGGGTCGACAGGCGGATCGAGCGGCACCGGTTCGCCCGGACCCTGCGCGCGCACGGCTACCGCTCCCACCAGGAGTACATCCGCGGCCCGCAGTGGCGGGCCCGCCGAGCACGCTGGCTACGTGAGCTCGGCCGCCGGCCGTGCCGGGTCTGCGCCCGACCCTGGCAGGCCGGCGGCGGGCAGTTCCACGCCCACCACCTCGACTACGCGCAGGCCGGCGGCGGCACCGAACCGGACCGGGACCTGATGCCGATCTGCTACCGCTGCCACACCACGGTGCACCGGTGGGACCGGTGGCTCCGCGGAGCAGGAGTGACACTGCGCGCCGCGACGTGGATCGTGGTCGGTTCGCGCTGGCCAGTGCGCGCGGTCCGGCGATACTGGCACCAGCAGGAAGATCGCCAACCGGAGGTGTGGCCGTGACACCCAGCGAGAACCTCTACCCCGGCGGGCAGGCCGTCCCGTCCACCGACGGCCTCGACTACTACGACCACGGCAGTCCGCTCGACCACGACGGTGGAACGGCCTGGCCGCAGATAGCCGACGAGTTCAAAAGGTTCATCAGCGACAACCCGCCCACCCTGCGGCCGGGGATGTACCGCCCGCTCGACGAGGGGGCCGGCGATGTGTAAGCCCAGCACCGCCGCGGCCCGTCGCGTCACCCGGATGGCCGCCTCCAACGAGCGCGCCCAAGCCGTCGACTCCGACATCGCCGACCGGCGCGAACGCGCCGAGGCCGCCGCGGAGCTGGCCCGGTTGGAAGCCACCCCACGCGACCAGCTCACCGCGCATGAGGCGCTCTATCTCTTTTCCCGCATGGTCGCAGCATTCGGGGATGACGCTCTCTGGGCCGGCTACGGGTTCGGGCTTCGCGTCCGGAGCGCAGGCCGGTGAGCGGCACCATGAGGCCCGGCGCGCAGATCAGCGCCGAGGTCACCACCCACACCGGGAAGCCGCTCACCCTCGCTGACCTCCGGGACTTCCTCGGCCGCTGCGACCAGGCTGGCCTACCCGACAGCGCCGAGCCGCTCGTCCGCGTGTTCTTCTCCGGGCGCGCGAAGCGGCTGACCGCGAAAGGCACCCCGGCATCTGGCAGGCGCGGCACCGGCACCGGCGAGGGCCTGACCAAGCTGGCACCGGCGGCGGGCATCCAGCTCCACATGCGGTGCACGCACGGCGAGACGCTCGGTGTCCACTGCGCGATCCCCTGGTACAACCCGTGACCGTGAACCCGGCCGACGGGCCGGGCGCGCGCCTGGTCGATGGTCCTCTCAACGGCATCCGCGTGACCGTGCCCAGCCTCGACAGTCGCCTCGTGTTCCACCTCGCCGACGGCCCGGTCAGCTACCGACAGGAGACCACCGAGGCCGGGCACCCGGCGGTGGACGGGGATGACCTGGTCTACCGGCACGAGCCGTGAGCCGCCCGCCGCAGGCCGTGGAGAGGTACGTCGTCCGCCTGGTCGACGGCCCCCTCGGCGGCCGGGTGGTCGCCACCGCGCACGCCGGCTTCCGCCTCGCGTTCTACCTGGCGCCGCTCACGCCGCACGGCCAGGGGGGTTCTGGTCTGGTCCCGGACGCGGTCGCTCCGGGCAGCACGGTGACCTACCGCCGGCAGGACAGCGAGGGCGGGCAGCCGGTCCAGGACCACGGCCATCTGATCTACCACCACGAGCCGTGACCGTTCAGCCGCCGCGTTAGTACTGCAACGGCACTTGGTGGTCGTGGTGGATGATCTGCGTTGTGGTGGTGGAGGCGTGGGCTGGCGAGCTGGACGGGCTGTGTGGGCGGATCGGGGGCCGGTTCGGTCGGGCGGAGCCACGCCGGCGGGCCAGTGAGTATGTGTCCGGGCTGGTCGCCGGTTTGGACCGCAAGAACGGGTGGACGCTGGCGGAACGGGCCGGTGAACGGTCCCCGGACGGGATGCAGCGGTTGCTGCGCCGTGCGGACTGGGACGTGGACGGGGTCCGTGACGACGTCCGGGACTAC